>JAOZKH010000005.1:52684-61907 GCA_029935405.1 Vallitaleaceae bacterium
TCAATACAGAAGAAGAAGTCAATACAGAAGAATAAATCAATATAGAAGAATAAATATATTAAATAATCGGTTAAGGTGTCAGAACTAAGTTTTGACACCTTAACCATAATTGGAGGCCTTATGATTGCTAATAGTTCGATAATAATTATGTTTTTTAATGGAATAGTTTGTTTTGCACTACCTATTGGTGGATATATTTGGTATAAGAGAAAACCTGAAAAATACATTGGACTATTTATTGCAGGAGCATTATCCTTTTATGTAAGTCAGTTAATTATTAGAATTCCAATTCTTCAATTAGTTTTACCTAGAATGCAATGGTATGTAAATCTTGCAGATAAAAGAGGTTGGTTATATCCTGTTGGTATTGCACTATTTCTTGGCGGAACAGCTGCGTTGTTTGAAACAGGTGGTAGACTCATTACATTGAATTTTTTATTGAAAAAGAAACTTTCATATAGAAGTGGAATAATACATGGTTTAGGTCATGGAGGGTTTGAAGCAATTATGTTAGTGGGTATTAATAACTTGATTTATGCTGTATATGGATTACAGTTTAACGCAGGAAAAAATATGCCATTAATAGGAATTATACCAGCAGAGCAACAAGAACTATTGCAAAATATTTTAATTAAAACTCCTACCTCAGAATTTCTAGCTGCAGGAGTTGAAAGAGTTTTAACAATAATTTTACACGTAGCATTAAGCCTATTGATTACGATAGGAATTGTAAAAGGCAAAAAGCTGTTGTATTCAATAATTGTTATTTTAGCACATACATTTGTAGATGCAAGTGTGGTTATAGCAGCTAATTATACAAATGAAGTCTGGATACTTGAAGGTATTGTTGCTCTATATGCACTAATAGCAGCAATCGTAATTATTACACAAAAAACAAGCATCAACGATAGGATTGATATCGATGATGCGGTTAAAGCAGTGGATGAAGGTTATTAACCTATGGTGTAGGTATGATTTAGGTCAATGAGTAATTAATTCATCTAATAATTGGAATGTTCGTTTGTTTAACATAGGATGTACTTTATAAGGTGCAATTTCATTTAGTGGTTCAAGTACAAAGCTACGTTCTTGCATTCTAGGATGAGGAATGACTATTTCTTCAAGACTAGTAATAATATCATCGTAGTAGATAATATCAAGATCAATAGTACGTGGTCCCCATGGAATAATTCGTTCTCTTTTAAGGTCTTTTTCAATTAACATTAACCAACGAATTAGTTTTATAGGAGTTAGTAGTGTTTTGATTTCAAAAACACCATTTATAAAGGTGTCTTGATCCTTGTAACCAAAAGGTTCAGTTTCAATAAGAGTTGATTCATTTATAATAGAAGTATGCCATGTGTCGTTAATTGCGGCCATGGCTTTTTTAATATTGTCGTGTTTATTTCCAAGATTAGAACCGATGGCAATGAAAGCATAATGCCATTTTCTAACTAAACGAATGGCAGGATAATCTAGTGGAAGTAGAATTGGTGCCCAAGGTTTTTTAAGCGTTAAATCCACCTCAGAAACTTGCTCATAGTGAGTTAGAATATATTCACATAGTATGGTTGCTGCTCTTTCAATTAAATCATACTTAGTTTGATTGAATATTTCTTGTAATTTATGGCAAAGATTTGCGTAGTTAATGGCAGTTTCAAGAGAGTCGGTTTCTCCAGCATCAGATAAATCAATTGTGATTATTGCTTCAACAATAAATTTTTGCCCCATTGCTTTTTCTTCAGGATTAACACCGTGATATCCAAATAGTTCTAAATCTTTAATAATTAATTGGTCCATTTATTCACACTCGCCTTTCATTTTTTTAATTAAATCAGTTCATAGCTTCTGTCATTCTAAGAGCTCTGAGATTTTCTTTGACATCATGAACTCTGAATAAACGGCAACCTTTTAAATATCCTACAACTGTCGTTGCGATAGTACCCTCTAAACGTTTATCCACAGGAAGATCAAGAGTTAATCCAATCATTGATTTTCTTGATGTTCCAAGGAGTATAGGAAGATTAAGTTTTTTGAATGTATCTAAATGTTTCATAACAAACAAGTTATTTTCAACAGTCTTTGCAAACCCAATTCCAGGATCGATAATAATATTTTCTTTTGGAATACCTGCACTAATTGCAAGGTTTATACTTTCATTTAAATCAATAATCATATCATCAATAAGATTACTATAATTAGCATTAGTTCTATTATGCATTAAACAACAAGGAACTTTATATTTGGCGGTAATTGATGCAATATCAGGGTCTTTTTTGAAACCCCAAACATCATTAACTAGTGAAGCTCCTGCTAGAATAGCTGCTTTTGCAACAGATTCTTTAGAAGTATCGATTGAAATAGGTACTGATATGGACTTTGCTAATATTTCAATAATAGGAACAACACGATTAATCTCTTCTTGGACAGATAATTCTTCATGCCCTGGGCGAGTAGATTCACCACCTACATCAATAATATGTGCGCCTTCTTCAACCATTGTTAAAGCTTTTGCAACTGCAGTATCAACATTATTGAATTTCCCACCATCTGAAAAAGAGTCAGGAGTTACGTTTAAGATTCCCATAATATAACTGTTGTTATCAAAGTCAAATATTGTATTTCCAATTTTCATAAGACACCTCATAAATTCTTTTTTTTACAGGATAGTTCTACATTCTACTTTATCGATAGCAATATTTCATAAAATATTTAAGGAATACTTCTTGTTAACTTCCTCGAATAATTTATGTTTGTCATAAGATGATGATTCAGGAACAAAGTCTTCCATCTGAACAAATCTGGATTTTGTAATAATGTTTTGATCAAAATTGATGGAATTAACTTTTACTAAACCGACTAAAGAGTTGGTAAGAAAAACGGCATCAGCAAAAACTAAGTCATCGATAGATACCTTACCTTCAACTACATCAAAGTTTTCAATTATGAACTTCCTAACAATTCCAGGCAATAATCCATTTGAACTTTTAGGGGTAAAAAGTCTATTATTTTTGATAATGAATATATTGGCAATAGATGTTTCACATACATAGCCTTTTTCATTAAAAAAGATACAGTCATCATACCCCCTTAGCTTACTATCTCTAAGTGATAGTATCAAGTCACCGTAATTTAAGGATTTATGATTAATTAAAAAAGATTGGCTACTACGAATAATAGGGCTTAAACATAATGACACACCTTTTTTGTAATAGTCATCAGTGTAGTGCAGTTCTTTTGTAGAAACAATGATGTTACTAGGCGTAACTATGATTTTTAAGCCGATATCTGATAATTGTTCTTGTCTAATAATATCATGAATTAACGCTTCGTCTATCTTTACCGGAATGTTAAAGGTTTTAAGACTAGAATTAAGACGTGAAATGTGCTGCTCTAATAAAACAGCATGATCTGTTACTAATATAGTTTCAAAAAATCCTAAAGCATAATTAATGCCATCATCAACTATAAGAGGTAAAGAATCAGTAGCGGCTTTTATAAAGGTAATATCCTTAATTGTAGGTGTTGTTAAAATCTGTTTTGACATCAAATAATCCTCCATAGAAATTGTATCATTTTAGTTTATAATGTTCAACGTTTTAAAAAGAGCGCTAGCTTTATCAAGCGTTTCTTGGTATTCACTAGCAGGATCAGATTCCCAAGTTATACCGCCACCAACGCCAATATAAGCGGTTTCTTCTTTGAGTAAGATAGTTCTAATAACAATATTAAAATCAGCATTTCCATCAAAACCTAAGTAACCAATAGAACCTGTATATAAATTACGTTTTGTTGGTTCAAGCTCCTCTATGATTTTCATAGAGCGAATTTTAGGTGCGCCAGTAATTGAACCACCGGGAAAAGAAGCTTTTATACAGTCAACAGAGGTATGTTTTGGCTCAAGAATTCCTTCAATAGTTGAAACTAAATGAAATACAGTTGCATATTCCTCGATTTCAAATAATTCAGTTACTTTTACTGAACCAGGAATACAGACTTTGCTTAGGTCATTACGTTCTAAATCGACAATCATTAGAAGTTCTGACTTGTCTTTTTCACTAGCTTTAAGTAACTCTTTGTTTTTATTATCCTCTAAAGGTGTTAACCCTCTTCTTATTGTGCCCTTAATTGGACGAGTTTGAACTTTTGAGTTTTTAATGTCCATAAATCTTTCAGGCGACGAGGATAAAACTTGGAAACCATCAAGGGGCATGTATGCTGAAAAAGGTGCGGGATTAATAATTCGTAGTTGCTCATACGTGGATTTAGGATCTTTAGTAAAAGCTCCAGAATAGGTATGAGTCATGTTAGTAATATAAATATGCCCTTCTTCGATAAAGTTTCGCATAGATTCTACGGCATCCATATAGGTTGCTTTTGTAAATGGTGAAGTTAAAATAACAGATGGCTCCTCAGGGCTAGTATTAATAGTTTGTTTTACATTAGGTATTATATAACTTGAAATTTTTTCTCGTATAAGATTTACGCTTTGCATAGCATTATTAATAAGACCAAGACCGGTTATTGTAACTTCTTGATTACTATGATCAAGAATTAGGAAATTATCATAAAAAACAAAATAACAATCAGGGATGTCAACAATAGATTTAGCCAAGGGTTTAATATCTTCAAGTTCTTTAGATAAATCATATCCAAAATAGCCTAAACCCCCACCGATAAAAGGTAGAGATGTTGGATTAGTAATTGTATATTGAGTAATAATATCATTTAAATAGGAAAAAATATCTTTACTAATAATTGACTGAAATACTTTATCATTATGTGTTTTAATAGATATTAATTGATTTTCGTATTTAACGGTAAAAAAAGGGTTTGCACCAATAATTGAGTAGTTATTATATGGAGAATCTTCCTTTGAACTATCAAGAAAAATACAATCTGTACCAAGCTCAAGAGCGTTATATAAATCCATGCCATTTAAAAGTGTATGTAATTGTTTAATATGTAAGCTGATTTTTTTATTCATGATTTACTCTCCACAATTTATTTAACATTTGTCAAATGAGTTTATTCTCCTGATATTTTGTAACATTGTCGCACGAAATTATTTAATAATTCATGCCCGTATTCAGTTAAAACAGCCTCAGGATGAAATTGCACACCTTCTAATAGCAGAGTTTTATGTTTGATTCCCATTATTGCGTTATCTTTACTTCTTGCAGTAATATTAAAATCTATTGATAAAGAATTTTCGTCAATAATCAAAGAATGATATCTTGTAACATTCATTTGAGAAGGCAGATCCTTAAATACACCTATGCCACTATGAGATATAGAAGATATTTTACCGTGCATAGGTCTAGAACCCTTAATTATTTTTGATCCAAAAACATGGGCAATAGCTTGATGTCCAAGACATACACCAAGAATTGGAATTGTATTAGAAAATTCTCGAATGATATCTTCGGAGATACCTGTATCAGTAGGGTCACCTGGTCCTGGTGAAATAATAATCCCTTTAGGCTTTAGCGCTTTAATAAAGTCTATCGTAATAGCGTCATTACGATAGACTGTTATACTTTCGTTAAGCTCTTTAAAATAATGTACTAAATTGTATACAAAAGAATCATAATTATCAATCATCAAAAACATGGCTCACCTATATACAGTATTGTGTAAAAATATAGAACAGATTAATCTAAAACAATAACTGTAAAATTTCATTAAAAGTATAATATTTGCTATGAGAATTTTTTAGCTTTGATAAATAGACATAAGCTTTAGGTATAAAGTTTCATCAGTAATAAAACGACCTTTAAAGTTTGTAGTTATTGTACTTGTATTAGGTTTTTTAATACCACGGCTAGTCATACATGCATGTTCACCTTTTATAATAACAGCTACATCTTCTGAATCTGTTATTTTCTTCATAATATCAGCTATGTCAGAGCCGATTCGTTCTTGTAATTGAAGACGTTTGCTGACCATATCTACGATACGAGCGATTTTACTAAGTCCTATAACTCTATCTTTAGGCAGATATGCAACAGTAGCTTTCATGTTATACATAAGAGCAATGTGATGCTCGCAATAACTAAATAGTTCAATATCTTTCATAACAACCATGTCTTTGCTGTTAGTAGCAAAATCAAGGTCTTCATCAAAAGTCGTATTAAGCATATTAACAATTTCATCATTATTATAATTAATACCCTCAAATACTTCGGCATACATATTTGCAACACGCCTTGGCGTATCTACTAACCCTTCTCTATTAGGGTTTTCGCCAATAGCTTCTATAATTCCTCGAATATGAAATTCAATTGCTTTTTTATCTATCATTTAATCACCCATATATTTCTAAAAAATCTTGTAAACAATTCTTATTATACGAGCTTGCTACGATTTAGTCAATGTAGGAATATGAAATAGATTAATCTTGTTCGTATTGATTACGAAATTTAGAATCGTTATAAAAAACTTTTAATTTTTTTATATTACTTACCCACATCCATATCATAAAAGGAACAAATAGAATAATTAACCATTCAAAGCGGCTCATTAAAATGTAGTCGTAAAATCCATGAAGTAGTATTGGTATAATTAATGCAAAGAGCATATATTTCTTCTGATTAGAAGCAGCTAAGCTGAATTTACTAAGTGACAGGTAGTAACCCATAGTTACTCCAAATAACATGTGAGCAGGCACTGATATAATTGCACGTAAAATTGCTACTTGATACGAACCTTCTAAAACATAAAATATATTCTCGATGGTAGCAAAACCTAAACTTACAAAAACGCAGTAAATTATGCCGTCTAAGTATTCATCAAATTCCTTGTGTCTAAACGCAAAGAGTAATATAATTAACCATTTAAACAGTTCTTCGGTAAAACCAGCAACAACTAATGCGTCGTATAGATTAATTAAGTCTGTATCAAAAAGCCTAAAAATATTAAAGTATCCAAGAATAGTTTCTACAATAAGAACAGGAATCACACTTAGCATTCCCATGAAATATAATAACAGTAATAGTTTTAGTGGTTCTTTGTTGTATTTGTCAATTTTATATATAATCAATAGTAATAGTACAGCCGGTGCTACTGCAACAAGTATTAAATCCATATTGCCTCCTGTAGTAAAATGTCAAGGATATTTCTCTTTCGTAAACAACCGCTAGTGGACGAGGCATAGCCTCTATGTACCATTGTATCATATATATGATAAGTAAATACTTATGATATATATTTTTTTATTTCATTTATTGCTATTTTGCTTTATAATAATAGTGAAGTAAACAAGAGAATTAGTTTGATAGGAGGATTAAAATGAGTTTAGTATTTGATTATTCAAATAGCAGTATTTTTGATCATGAAGTTAAAGGTATGAAACCAATGGTAGAAGCTGCTCACAAATCATTACACGAGGGAACAGGGCTTGGCAAAGATTACCTTGGATGGGTTGATCTTCCAGTTAATTACGACAAAACCGAATTTGCAAAAATAAAAGAAGCGGCTAAGAAAATCCAAAATAAAGCTGATGTATTGGTAGTTATAGGTATTGGTGGTTCTTATCTAGGAGCTAAAGCGGTCATCTCAGCACTAAGTAATTCTTTTTACAATTTACAAGATAAAGCTGATAGAAAGGGTCCACAAGTATTGTTTGCAGGTCATACAATCAGTGGAACGTATCTTAGTCAATTAGTTAAGTTTTTGAAAAATAAAGATGTATGTTTAAATGTTATAAGTAAATCAGGAACAACAACTGAACCGGGAATTTCCTTTAGAGTATTAAAGAAATTAGTTGAAGAAAAGTACGGTAAAGAAGAAGCGAAAAATAGAATTTTTGCAACAACAGATAAAGCTAGAGGTGCACTTCGTGAACTAGCAGATTCAGAAGGATATGAAACATTTATTATTCCAGATGATGTAGGTGGTAGATTTTCAGTTCTTACACCTGTTGGACTACTTCCAATTGCAGCAGCTGGTATTGATATAGATAAGATGATGGAAGGTGCAGCGGTAGGAAGAGAAGAATATGCTAATCCTGATGTTGATAATAATATATGCTATCAATATGCAGCAGTAAGAAATATCCTTTATAATAGAGGGAAAACAACAGAAATTCTTGTTGATTATGAGCCTGCAATGTTCTTCGTTGCTGAATGGTGGAAACAATTATATGGTGAGTCAGAAGGAAAAGACAATAAAGGTATTTTTCCAGCAGCTGTACATAATTCCACTGATCTTCACTCTATGGGACAATATATTCAAGAAGGTAGAAGAAATATATTTGAGACGGTTATTACTATTGAAAACCCTGAAGATGACGTAATCATTGAAGAAGCAGACGTAAACTTAGATGGTCTTAATTATCTTGCAGGTAAAGGATTTAACTTTGTAAATGAAAAAGCGTTTCAAGGCACATTATTAGCACATATTGAAGGAAATGTACCAAATCTTGTTATCAATATGAATGCATTAGATGAATTTAACTTTGGTAAGCTTGTATATTTCTTCGAAAAAGCATGTGGTATTAGTGGATATATGCTTGGCGTGAATCCGTTTAATCAACCAGGTGTTGAAGCATATAAGAAAAATATGTTTGCATTACTTGGAAAACCAGGATTTGAAGATTTGAGAAAAGAATTACTGAAAAAATTATAATAAGTGTATCAAAAGTAAGTTTAATACTACATATAATGTTCGATTGTGAAGTTAGGATGAAGCGGTTTTAATGTCAATTTTATTAATAACATAAATACCTACAATAATAAATGCAAAACCTAATAGCTTAAGAGGTGGAAGTGATACGCCTCTTAAGTAATCAATAAGAAATCCCATCGATAATTGACCTATGTATATTAACATTGTAGCAGCGATGACAGAGATTTTGTTGATAACGTAAGAGCTTAACATAACAACGGTCACGCCAAGAATACCACCAATATAGCCAAGAAGAGGAACGTCTCTATAATTTCCATAAATAGATAAAGCTTCGTTTGAAAAAACAAATAGTAATAGTGAACCAAATAAACCAGTAATAAAGTTTAATAATGTTGTGTTTTTTAGCCCTATTTTACTAGATAAGCGTCCGTTTTGAATGATTGATAGTGTAATGGTAAATCCTGCTGTAAGTGGAAATACATAGATCATTAGAACCTCCGTTGAATATGTAATATTGTTATGTTTAGTAGTGCATTATATTTGGTTAAGGTGTCAAAACTAAGTTTCTCTAATTCTACCACTATATGTAGTACTC
>JAOZKH010000134.1:0-3965 GCA_029935405.1 Vallitaleaceae bacterium
ACTCCATCATCATCTGTGTCTAAGACATCATCAATGCCATCATGGTCTGTGTCATCTCCTGATTGACTAGGGTCTCTAGGATAATCATCAAACTTATCTTCAACACCGTCATTATCATCATCCATATCTAATGCATCATTGATACCATCAGCATCACTATCAAGTCCTGATTGTGAACTATCTGTAGGATAAAGATCTTCTGAATCATTGATACCATCATTATCATCGTCTAAATCTATGGCATTATCTATACCATCATTATCTGAATCTAACCCAGACTTTTGAGCATTCGATGGGTCTGAATCGATACTATCATCAATACCATCGCCATCTGTATCAGCTGCACCAGTTTTATTTCCATCCATTGGGAATGAATCAATAGTATCTGGTACACCATCATTGTCATCATCTGGATCAAGGATATTATCTACACCATCTCCATCGCTGTCTTGGCCTGATTTTTGGTTATCTGTTGGATACTGATCAAGTATATCTTCTACCGTATCATTATCATCATCACTATCAATTGCATTATCAATTCCATCCCCATCACTATCTTTTCCTGATATTAGTAGATTATTAGGTTCGCTATCAATTGAATCATCAACACCATCGTTATCTGTATCTATACCATCTGTAACATTACCATTGTGTGGTTGGCTATCTACAATATCTAGAACACCATCATTATCATCATCTAAGTCTATAGCATCATCCATACCATCATTATCAGTATCTATGCCAGCTTTTGAATTATCTGTTGGATAGTTATCAATGATATCTAAAACACCATCATTATCATCATCTGTATCAATAGCATTATCAATACCATCTCCATCTGTATCTATACCTGATGTCAGATTATTATATGGCTCACTATCATTATCATTACTTACACCATCTCCGTCAGCATCTGAAGTATCTGATTTACTACTATCTGTTGGATAATTATCTAAGTTATCTAAAACACCATCATTATCATCATCTCCGTCAATGGCATTATCAATTCCATCTCCATCTGTATCAATTCCTGATTTTGATGAATCTGTAGGGTAATTATCTTCTTGGTCATTAACCCCATCATTGTCATCATCATTATCTACCGCATTATCAAGTCCATCATTGTCAGTATCAATACCTGACTGACTAGCATCATTTGGTGATTGATCAATAGTATCATCAACACCATCTCCATCACTGTCTTGCCCATTAGTTCTATTGCCATCTTTTGGATATTGATCAAGACTATCTGGTACTTTATCTGCATCATCATCTGTATCTAGTGCATCATCAATTCCATCCCCATCTGTATCCCAACCTGTTTTACTATTATCAGTTGGATATAAATCAAGCTCATCAAACAAACCATCATTATCATCATCTGGATCTAGTGCGTCATCTAGACCATCTCCATCACTGTCCTGACCTGTAAGAGATGCATCAATTGGATGAGAATCTAATTCATCTATAATTCCGTCATTATCATCATCATTGTCCAATACATCATCAATACCATCTCCATCACTGTCTTGGCCGGTTCTTCCCGGATCTGTAGGATATAAATCTTGATTATCAGCAATGCCATCATTATCATCATCTAAATCAATAACATTATCAATGCCATCGCCATCTGTATCTATTCCTGACTGACTAGCATCATTTGGTGATTGATCAATAGTATCATCAACACCATCTCCATCTGTATCAACACCAATTGATTTATTGGCATCAGTTGGATAATTATCAACAATATCTGCAATACCATCATTGTCATCATCATTATCTACCGCATTATCAATGCCATCACTATCACTATCTAAACCACTACGATTTCCATCTGTTGGATAGGCATCGTGACTATCCAACACTCCATCATTATCATCATCTAGGTCACTGACATTATCAATACCATCTCCATCTGTATCTATTCCTGAAATAAATGGATTACTTGGTGCGCCATCAATCTCATTGTCAACTCCATCGTTATCACTGTCTATACCTGATACCTTCGTTCCATCTGTTGGATAACTATCTATAATATCCTCATAACCATCATTATCATCATCTGGATCTATGGCATCATCTAATCCATCATTGTCACTATCATTACCTGAACGTTGATCATTTGTTGGATACATATCTTCACTATCTATGATACCATCATTGTCATCATCACTATCTACGGCATTATCATAACCATCTAGATCTGTATCAAGACCCGATTTTTCACGGTCTAGTGGACTATCATCATCCTTGTCAAGGATACCATCATTATCATCGTCACTATCTATAGCATCATCTAATCCATCATTGTCATTATCTACACCCGATTTCAAAGAATTTGTAGGATACTCATCTGATACATCTAATACGCCATCATTATCATCATCTGAATCAATGGCATTATCTGTACCGTCATTATCTGTATCTAACCCTGAAATCAATGGATTATAAGGATTACTATCTACATCATCATCCACACCATCTCCATCACTATCAGTGCCAGAGACTTTATTAGCATTTTCTGGATAGTTATCAAATTGATCACTTATGCCATCGTTATCATCATCAATATCTAGAACATTATCAATGCCATCTCCGTCACTATCTATACCTGTTTTACTTGAATCTGTTGGATATAAGTCATCAACATCATTACAAGTATCATTATCGTCATCATCATCTATAGCATTATCAATTCCATCGTTATCAGTATCCATGCCAGATGTGTTAGCATCTGTTGGTTCACTGTCTAACAAATCATCGACACCATCTTGATCTTGGTCAAGACCATTAACTTTATTAGCATTTAATGGGTAATCATCTTCGCTATCATTCACTCCATCACCATCATCATCAAGGTCTATAGCATCATCAATACCATCATTATCTGTATCAATTCCTGAATAATTACTATTCGTTGGATAATGATCAATAATATCATTAATACCATCATTATCATCATCTGGATCTATAGCATCATCAATATGATCATTATCAGCATCCACACCTGATATATTTGGATTATTAGGCTCTCTGTCTAAAGCATCTTCAATGCCATCATTATCGCTATCTATACCACCTGTACGTGAAGAATTTAATGGATAGTCATCAGAAATATCTAATACGCCATCATTGTCATCATCTAAATCTATGGCATTATCTAATCCATCTCCATCTGTGTCAATTCCTGTCCTTGAAGAATCAGTAGGATAATTATCTAGAATATCTTCCGTACCATCATTATCATCATCTTGATCTATCGCATTATCAAGTTGATCATTGTCTGTATCAATTCCTGAGATAAGTGGATTACCATCATCTGAATCTATCACATCATCAACACCATCTCCATCACTGTCAGTACCATCTGTCTTATTAGCATCTAATGGATAAGCATCAGTAATATCATTTACTCCATCATTATCATCATCTAAATCTATAGCATCATCCATACCATCTCTATCACTATCATTACCAGAGACTCTATTATCTGTTGGATATAAATCATCTACATCATTAACACCATCATTATCATCATCATTATCTATAGCATCATCAATACCATCTTTATCAAAATCTCTTCCAGATAAAGTGATATTCCAAGGATATTCATCTTCTAAATCAGGCACACCATCATTATCATCATCTAGATCTACTGCATTATCTATACCATCTCTGTCAGTATCCATACCACTAACATTAGCATTATCTGGGGCAATATCAATTCCATCGTCTACTCCATCTCCATCACGATCGTTATCACCTGTTCTACCGTCATCTGTAGGATAAGCGTCATTAATATCTAAAATACCATCATTGTCATCATCTAAATCAACAGCATTATCTATACCATCTCCATCTGTGTCTATACCACTAATAAAACGATCTGTAGGCTCTTGATCATCTACATCAAGAACTCCATCATTATCATCATCTGGATCTATAGCATTATCGATTGTATT
>JAOZKH010000134.1:3975-6352 GCA_029935405.1 Vallitaleaceae bacterium
TTGTATCTTCATCTGTATCTAGTCCTGAAGATGTTCCATCAGCTGGTGTTTGATCTAATACATCATCAATGCCATCTCCATCACTATCTACTCCATTAACTTTACCTGCATTTGTAGGATGATTATCGTTAACATCTAAGACACCATCATTGTCATCATCTGGATCTATAATATTATCAATACCATCTCCATCACTATCTAGGCCTATTCGATCTGACTCAGTTGGGTATACATCATCAACATCATCTACACCATCATTATCATCATCTGGATCTATAGCATTATCTAATCCATCATTATCAGTATCATAACCAGAAACTTGATCATTATTTGGTTCTCTATCAACAGTATCATCAACACCATCACCATCAGTATCAATATTATTTAAGTCTGACTTATTACTATTTGTTGGATAAGCATCATGAATGTCTAAAATACCATCATTATCATCATCTACATCAAGAATATCATCAATACCATCTCCATCACTATCTCTTCCTTATTTACTTGAATCAGTAGGGTAAATATCTAAACCATCTGGTACACCATCATTATCATCATCTACATCTATAGCATCATCTATACCATCATTATCTGCATCTACACCTGATAAATGACCATTACTTGGATTTAAATCTAATACGTCATCAATACCATCTCCATCACTATCCGTACCATCAACTTTACTACTATTAAATGGATATGAATCATCTCTATCAAGAACACCATCATTATCATCGTCTAGATCTATGGCATCATCAATTCCGTCATTATCACTATCTTGACCTGATTTAGAATCATCAGTTGGATAGACATCAATCTCATCATGAATACCATCATTGTCATCATCTAGATCTATAGCATTATCTATACCATCACTATCTGTATCCATACCTGATATATTTGCATTAGTAGGATTAGAATCATTTACGTCTGCTACACCGTCATTGTCATCATCTAGATCTACTGCATTATCTATACCATCACTATCTGTATCGATACCTGAAATATTTGCATTAGTAGGATTAGAATCTTGCGTATCTAGAACACCATCATTATCATCATCTGGATCTATAGCATTATCTATACCATCATTATCAGTATCTACACCTGATTTTAAAGGATCATTTGGATAACTATCCAAATCATCACTAACACCATCATTGTCTGTATCTGTTCCATTGGCTTTATTAGCATCTGTAGGATAATTATCGTTAACATCTAAGACACCATCATTATCGTCATCTAGATCTATAGCATTATCTATACCATCATTGTCACTATCTTGCCCTGACTTACTCATGTCTGTTGGGTATTTATCAATAGTATCAAGAACACTATCATTATCATCATCTGGATCTACTGCATTATCAATTCCATCATTGTCCGTATCTAAACCTGACTTTGTAGCATCATTTGGAAACTGATCTAAACTATTATCAATTCCATCACCATCAGAATCTATACCTGATGACTTATTCCCATTATTTGGAAAATAATCTTCTCCATCTAACACACCATCGTTATCATCATCTGGATCTATGGCATCATCAATAAGATCATTGTCACTATCTTGACCTGATCGATTAGGGTTAGTTGGATCTATATCCAATGTATCTACAACACCATCGTTATCATCATCTGGATCTACAGAATCTGCAATACCATCACCATCACTATCCACACCAGACTCTAATAGATCTAATGAATCTGAATCCAATTCATCAGGAACACCATCATTGTCATCATCTGGATCTATAGCATTATCTATACCATCATTATCTGTATCTACACCAGACCTAGTCTCATCAGTTGGATACTGATCTAAGCTATCAATAACACTATCATTGTCATCATCTAGGTCTATAGCATTATCAATACCATCATTATCACTATCAATACCTGAAATAATAGCATTGTCTGGTGCATTGTCTAAGATATCATCAATACCGTCACCATCAGAGTCAGCACCATTTACTTTATTTGCATTTGTTGGATAGGTGTCTTGCACGTCACTTATACCATCATTATCATCATCTGTATCTATTGCATCATCAATACCATCTTTATCTGTATCAAATCCTGATCTACTAGGATTCATAGGATATTGATCCATTGAGTCAGGAACACCGTCATTGTCATCATCTGTATCTATTGCATCATTAATTCCATCACCATCTGTATCAATTCCTGAATTTGAATTATCATTAGGATTGATATCTACAATATCATCAATACCATCGCCATCGCTATCAATACCATTAACTTTATTGCTATTTAATGGGAAGCTATCTTGATCGTCATTAACACCATCATTATCATCATCTATATCTACTGCATTATCTGTACCATCACCATCTGTATCTACTCCACTTCT
>JAOZKH010000135.1 GCA_029935405.1 Vallitaleaceae bacterium
AATAACTAGACACAAAGACAAAACTGTCTTTGTGTCTGATTGTTTAAGGAGGTAAATATGTCCAATTTTTTTCAAAAGATTGACAAAATGAAATTTGTATACGATATGGTCTATAAAGTAGTACTTTTTATATGTAAAATTTTGCTGATTGTTGATATACTTATTACAACTATGGCTGTTTCTGGCAGATATATATCTTTTATTCCTGATCCTGCATGGAGTGAGGAAATAGTACTTACCTAAGAAAGCCATATTATTTCTCGATATACTAGCAGATGTATTTGTTTTTATTTTAGCAGGAGTAATGATTACAGTTGGGTGGAAATATGCTGTTCTAATCGGTTCAAGAGGAACTTATGTTAGCCTACCATCACTATCTAGATTTTGGATGTACTTACCGATTCCTATAGCCGGAGTTGCAATGATTATTTTTGAAATAGAAATTATACTTAATCATATAAAACGATTGGTTCTTGGCGAGGAGGAAAGCGCATGACACCTGAAACTATAGCAATTTTAATTTTATTAGGTAGTTTTTTATTTATGGTATTTCTAAGATTTCCAATTGCCTATGCAGTAGCTTTAGCATCAATATTTACATTGCTTTATCAAGGATTACCACTAACAACAGTGGCGCAACACATGGTTAAAGGAATCAGCTCTTTTAGTTTAATGGCGGTGCCATTCTTTATTACCATGGGTGTATTAATGGGTTCGGGAGGTATATCAGATAAACTTATTTCTCTGGCAGATGCTTTTGTTGGTTGGATGCGAGGCGGTATGGCAATGGTTAATATTGTAGCTTCTTATTTTTTCGGAGGTATTTCTGGATCAGCTGCAGCTGACACCGCTTCTCTTGGAAGTATTCTAATTCCAATGATGAAAGAACAAGGATATGATGATGATTTTGCAACCGCAGTTACTATTACATCCTCATGTGAAGGTTTGTTAGTACCACCAAGTCATAATATGGTTATTTATTAACACGTTTACATGTGCCAGAATTAGCAGCAAAAGCCATTCTTAATCTAACGGGTAATCCAATTCTATTAGCTTTGTTATTAAATTTAATACTACTAATACTTGGAATGATTATGGATATGGCACCAATTATATTGATTTCAACGCCCATTTTATTTATTAATGATTGTTGCATTACTACTAGTTACGTTTATACCTCAAATAAGCATGTGGTTACCATCTTTGTTTACGTAAGATGCTTATGAATATAAAATATAAATTTATTTATAAAACAAGACCATTGGATTTATGGGAACTATCTATGTACAGTATTTATGGCTCTTTACTTGGAACCGTTAATATAATTTTCACAGTCGCATTGATAATACTAAATGTGAAATTTTTTATGACAGTCAATATAGTGCTAAAAGCAATTATGATAATAGGTGTATCTTTATTTACAATTATTCAACCTATACTTATTTATCTAAAAGCAAAAAAACAAGTTGAGCAATTGTTACAAGAAATTACGTTAAGTTTTGATGACAAGTACATGTATGTTAATACCGATGGTCAAACATCAAGTATTCCTTGGAATAAGATTAACAAGATAATAAAAAAACCAACATTACTTGTTATTCAATCATCAAGTCAACATGGGTTTATATTATCAAATAAGGTTTTAGGTTCGTTTCGAAATGAATTTTATAATTTTCTTGTTTCAAAACTCAATAATTCATTATAAAAATTAAGTAGTGCACTCTAATAGAGTAATTGAATTTAAAAAAATGTAGGGGCTATCCAAAATAAAATGGATGGCCCCTTTAAATGGTGTGAATAATAATATTAAAGATTGAAATATGCTCTAGCGTTGTTAATACAAATATCTTGTACAATACTACCTAAAGCTTTTTCGTCATATGGATACTCACCATTTTCAACCCATTTACCAAGTAAATCACATAGGATTCTACGAAAATATTCATGTCTTGTGTAAGAAAGAAAGCTTCTTGAGTCAGTTAACATGCCGACAAAACGACTTAGAAGACCTAAATTGGCTAAAGATTTCATCTGCTCAATCATACCGTCTTTTTGATCACAGAACCACCAACCAGAACCGAATTGAATTTTGCTAGCAATACCACCACCTTGAAAATTACCAATCATAGTACCTATTACATAATTATCTCTAGGATTTAGTGTATAGAGAATTGTCTTTGGTAGTTCATCTTTGTTATCCATATCGTCCATAAGTTGAGATAATGCTTCAGCAAAGACGGTGTCGTTAATAGAATCAAAACCAGTATCAGGGCCAATACTTGCTAGTCTTCGGCGACTATTGTTTCGAAGAGCACCAATATGAATTTGCATTACCCAATTTCGCTTATTATATAATTTCCCTAGAAAATTGATTACAACGCTTTTGTAATTGGTCATTTCTTCTGTGGTTAATGTTTTTCCAAGCATTGCTTTGTTAAATGAACAAGCTGCATTTATTAGACTGTCATTAGTAAGGGTATGATAATCTACTGTATCAAGAGCATGGTCAGAAAGTCTACAGCCATTAGAATGAAAGTACTCAATACGTGAATCAAGTGCTGTAAGAAGGTCGTCTAAAGTGATTAGTGGTTGGCCGACTACGGTACCTAAAGTTTGAATCCATGGAATAAATGTGGCTTTATCAATATTAATAGCTTTGTCAGGACGAAAAGTAGGTAAGACCTTAACACTGAAACTGTCATCATTAGCTAGTTGTATATGATACTTTAAATCATCAATAGGATCATCTGTGGTACAGATAGCTTCGACGTTCGACTTGAGAATTAACTGTCTAGCACTGAAAGCATCAGATGTTACAATTGCATTGGCTCTTTTGTAAATATCAGATGCATTTTCTTCGTTTAGTACATCATCTATGTCAAAATAACGCTTTAGTTCTAAATGTGTCCAATGGTATAAAGGATTACCAATAGCTTTTGGTACCATTGCTGCAAAAGCAGTAAATTTTTCATAATCATCAGCGTCGCCAGTAACTATAGATTCTGGTATTCCGTTGGTTCTCATTTGACGCCATTTATAATGGTCGCCACCAAGCCAAACCTCAGTAATAGAACTATAGCGTTTGTCATTTGCAATCTCTTTTGGGGATAGATGGCAGTGATAGTCAATGATTGGGGCATCAGCAGCATATGTGTGAAATAATATTTTTGCAGTTTCTGTACTTAATAGAAAGTTTTCATTCATGAAAGATTTCATAATTTTTCTCCTTTTAAATATTTATAAAGTTACACCAGATTTGAAGATAGCAATTTCTCTATAACCATTTTCTTCTTGACGTGTTTGTTGACCATTAGCGGTATTTACAACTTGTTCAATTAATTCTTCAAGTAAGGATATCATAGGGATACCTTCTGTAAGACGTCCAGCATCAAAATCAATCCATTTAGGCTTTTTAACTGCTAGAGGGTGATTAGTAGAAATTTTATATGTAGGGATAAAACCACCAAATGGTGTTCCACGTCCAGTTGTAAAAAGAACCATATGGCATCCACACATACCAAGGGTAGTGGTAGCTACTAAATCGTTACCAGGTGCGCTGATAAGATTTAAGCCTTTGATTTTTAAGCGGTCTGTATGTTTTAGAACATCCATCACAGGACTTTGACCTGATTTGGTTGTACAACCAAGAGATTTATCCTCCAAAGTGGTGATTCCACCAGCTTTATTCCCGGGAGAAGGATTTTCATAGATTACTTGGTTATGAGATTTATAATAATCTTTAAAGCTGTTGATCATTTCTATAGTCTTATTAAAGATAGATTTATTAATACATCGATTCATGAGAAGATGTTCAGCACCAAATAATTCAGGAACTTCAGTAAGAACGGTTGTGCCATGATACTGAGCCATATAGTCAGATAATAAGCCTAGAAGTGGATTGGCAGTGATACCACTTAGGCCATCAGATCCACCACATTCAAGACCAAGGTTTAAAACACTTATAGAATGTTTTGTTCTACTATCTGTGGCCATTTGTTTAAGAAGTATCTCTAGAATATCACAACCATCTTCAATCTCATCAGTTACATCTTGAGAAATTAGGGAACGAATACGTTGTTGATCATAATCATTCATTGATTCAAAGAATGTGTTAACTTGATTATTTTCACAACCAAGGCCTAGAACTAATACACCACCTGCATTGGGGTGCTTTACAATGTTTTGAAGAGAGGAGAGTGTGTTAAGATGGTCATCCCCCATTTGAGAACAGCCATAATTATGGGGGAACGCATAGATGCCATCTAAATAGGGAAGGGTTTCAAGATCGATACCTTTGACTTTCATTAGCTTTTCAAAAGATTTAATAATAGCATTAGCAGTACCATTAACACAACCAACAGTCGGAACAATCCAAATTTCATTGCGAATACCGATTTGACCATTAGATCTTTCATATACATTGACTTTTTTTTCAGGAAGGTCAATATTGTAGCTTTGAAATTCAGGTGAGTAAGTGTAGTCATCTATATCATTTAAAGTTGTCGTTATATTATGAATATGTACATGATCGCCACTTTTAATGTTTTTAGAAGCAGTACCAATAACTTCACCATATTTAATGATACGAGCACCTTTGATAATATCTATTTCAGCATATTTATGGCCACGTAAATGGTTAGTATCATCAGTTAAGGCTACAAAAACATTGTCATTGCCATGAATTTTAATTGATTCTATCATACAATTACGCTGCCTTTTAGAAGTGAATCAATAGATGATTCAAGGATAATTATTACATAAGATGTAACTAACTCTGTTAGACCAGGAATATGATTTAGATTTCCTTGCCAATTAGCTTCGAAGCCAAGTATAGTTTCTACAATATGCTTAAGACCTAAATCGGTTCCGTCCCAGTTACCCCAGAGATTTTCATAAAGTACTAAAATGTCCGGATTATCTTTAGTTTCAAAGGTCATTTCTTTATAGGTGCCTCTATAGAAAACGATGTAGCTAGCTAGAGCTGCAACTAGTCCTTTAGGAAGTTGACCCTCGTTATCTAAGTAACTTGTTAGTGAGGGAAGAACGCGCGTACGATACTTTGACATACTATTTAGTGAGATACTTAGTAAATAGTGTTTAATAAAGGGATTCTTAAATCTTTCAATAACTTCTGCTGCGAAAGTTTCGATTTCTTTTTTGGGTAATGGTAAAGTTGGCATGATTTCATCAAAAAGTACTTTGTTAAGATAACTTTCAATGAGAGGTGTTTCAATGGCTTCGCGAACGGTTGTTTGTCCGTTAAGGAGAGCTATTGGCACCATAGATGTATGTGCACCATTAAGAATTCTAACTTTACGCTGTTTATAAGGGGTAACATCATCAACTACTAAGAGGTTACAACCTGCTTTATCAGCTGGAAAAGCCTTTTTAATACTTTCATCACCTTCGATAACCCAAAGATTAAAAAGTTCGCTTTCAACAACCAACTGATCTTTATAACCTAGTTCGTTCCAAATTTCTTTTATAGTATCTTTAGGGTAACCAGGCACAATCCTATCGACCAATGTATTGCAGAACTGATTAGCATTAATAATCCATGTACTAAAGTCTTCTGGTAAGGCCCATAGCTCAATATATTTTAAAACGCATTCTTTGAGGCGATCTGCGTTATTATCAATGAGCTCACATGGTAGTAGTAAAAATCCTTTACTTTCATCACCTTGCACTAGGTTATAGCGCTCGTATAATAGACGGGTTAATTTTCCAGGAAAGGTAAGATTTTCATTGTCGCTAAATTTATCAGTAGCTTTAAATTCAATACCCGCCTCAGTTGTGTTTGAGACAATAATATCAGCTGTTTCAATTGCGGCGAGATTAAGAAATGTATCGAAGTTTTTGTATGGATTTATTGTGGTTTGAATACTTCTGTTTATATAATGTTCTTCGTAAGGTTGTCCGTTTTTTATACCTTTCAGATAATGTGTGTAGGCGCATTGTTGTTCTTCTAAGAGCTCGGTGAGGCCATTAGCTAGTGGTTGAACCACCGCAATCTGTCCATTAAAAAGATTTTGAGTATTCATCTGATGTATCATCCAATCAACAAAGGCACGAAGAAAATTACCTTCACCAAATTGTATGACCTTAATTGGAAGTTTTGGTACGTTTTTATTGATTAACATTTTTGTATCCTCCTTGTAATGACAACGTTTTCTTATAAATAAACTATATCAAAATATTAGGGCATAAACAATCTGTGTCTTTTGACAAAACGCGCATTATTTGACATAAT
>JAOZKH010000136.1 GCA_029935405.1 Vallitaleaceae bacterium
CTTTTTGGTCAACGAAGAATAGTCTATCATATCCTCGCTTGTTTGTCAACTTTTTTCGTGAAACTAGTTTAATTTTACATTCAAGTTATTTTACTAATTTCTCATGTTCATCGCCGCCTTGTTTTGACCAGCGAAATGTAGTATATCATTACATATTACCTGTGTCAATACTATTTCAAAATTATTTTGCAATAATATTCCAGAAGTAATTATTTTTAACATTGTTATTTAATAAATCCATTATTGGATTATTATTATACAAGAAGGATCCAACTGTTGATTCTTCAATCAATGTAACTAACTCTATCGAATTATTTACTGATATGACAAGAGATACAACTGCAAAACCTATAAATATAAATATTATTCCCTGGAGTAACCCTACGCCTGCTCCTGCAAGTTTATTTACTTCTTTAAGCCCTGGTAGCATCGCTACAAGATTTAACGCATTTATCAAAATAGATAGTGCAATCCAAATAATTAAGAAGAGAGCCACAAAAACAATAACATTGACAACAATTGAAGCTAATGATCCACTTATGTACTCTGCAAAACTAGATACATCAAGTAGTTCAAACATTTCTAGGTTATTGTTTGCTGTAATTATATCTTTAATACTTTCAGGTAATGGAAGATCTTTAATCGCCTTTAACTCTCCCTCTTTTGTTACTACTCCTTGAAGTATTTTATCAAAGTCAAACTTATCATTAATATACTCAGTTAAATCACGGTATAGATTTGTTTCCATTCTTACAAATTTACTTACATAAGGATACAAATAATATGTAAGCCCATACGTTACCAACATAGATATTGTATCAAATAGTGTTTTAATAAAACCTCTATAATAACTTGTTATAACTATTATGGCAATTATCGCTAAAATTATATAATCAACACTGTTCATATATTACCTCCACTACTGCTTTCTCATTTTTAACACTTCGTATGTTTGGTCTGTTCTTGCAATAAATTTATCATCTTCTAGTTCATAAAACTCATCAATGGTTAAATATGTTGATGCAAACCAAACTCTTCTTGAACCTTTATATTTAACAATCTTCGAGCTAGTTAGAACAAAATAACCATCATCAGCTTCTGCTATACCATGAATTCTTTCTTCATATATATTAGCAACAAGCTCTTTTCCATTATGGTCATATGCTACTACACTGTTTTTGTGGTTACTAGTATTTTCCTCAATCGCTTTTCCATACCAAACAATAATTTCTTCATCAGTAACTCTAACATCAACAATCTCTGAAAATACCTCTATTGATGCAATAATACTCGGTTTTGCTTCACAGTTATATATAACTATTTGATTATCCATCACTACAAGTGATTTATTATTATCAAGCCAATAAATATCACTGAGTAAAGCATCATCATACGTAAAACCGCCGATAATATTCTCTTCATAGCTATCGTATTGTTCATCAAATCCAAAAAAAGATATTTTTGTCTGAAGCCTATTATTAGAAACATTTAGATATCCTGTTATCATTTTAGTTACATCTGGCGACGCGACTACATCAATAGGATATCCATCTTCAAAAAATCTAGTAGCTCTTGCAACAACCATCACTCCTTCATCACTATAATAATGAATAAGGTTTTGCTTATCTTTTTCTTGAACCACAGTAAGGAATCCTTCTTTATTAATATGAATATTTATAATCGGATAACTTTCTTTGATTTCTCTAATAAAACCTTTTTCATTAAACACAAATACACTTTTACCAGAAATATCAGCTACTGCGAGATAACTTCCCTTACTAGTCATTAACGGATATTCAATAAAAAAACCTTTTGACCACAAGGATTCACCTTCTATATTTTTCTTAATAATACCGTTTTTATTACATTCATAGATATAGCCATTAATAACCACCATATCCACAAACTCTTCTGATAACCTATAGTTATTAACAGGTGACAAATATACTTCCCCTCCGCTATATTTATAGTACGTAGGTCTGATAAATAGGGAATAAATAGTTCCCAAAACAAGTATTGCTATAACTATTACTCCTAAAAAAGCATTTCTATTCTTCATTCTCCCACCACACTTTTCAATTAAAAAAGCGATTCATCTAACCACCTATAAAAGCGGAAGAATTCTCGCTAATTTTTTTATACTTTATTTCTTCATAATTAATTTGTACTGCTCTATATACTCTTGTGCTGCTTTACTCCAGGAGAATCTACTCTTCATCCCTCTATCTACAAGATTTAACCACTCATCTTTAATATTAAAAATTTCAATCGATCTTCTTACTGTTGTTAAAAATTCATGGTTATTATAGTTCTTGAATAAGAAACCTGTACTTTCCTCATAGTTCTCATCATAATCAGTAATAGTATCACCTAATCCTCCTGTTTTACGAACAACAGGAACCGCTCCATAACGTAAGCTATATAGCTGAGACAACCCACAAGGTTCAAACAATGAAGGCATCAAGAACATATCAACCGAACCATAAATTCGCCTTGCAAAATTTTGGTCAAATTGAATATTAACACTTACCTTATCAGGATATTGTTCACTTAAAGACATTAATCTATTTTCATAAAAATAGTCTCCAGAGCCTAGTACAACTATCTGTATATCTTCATTCATTAATTGTTCAATTGCATATATAATAAGATCAATACCTTTTTGTTCTGTAAGTCTTGTTACAACTCCTAGTAATGGTACATCTTTAACAGGCAAACCTAATTTCTTTTGAAACGCAGCTTTTTGCTTAGGTCTAATTTCTCTAAAATTCTTCTCACTAAATGTATTACTTAATGCTTTATCTGTTTCTGGATTGTACTTATTATAATAAATTCCGTTGACAATACCATAAATTCTATCTGAGTATTTGCGCAACAAACCATCTAACCCATATCCATACCATGGAGTTTGAATTTCTTTAGCATAAGTTTTGCTAACTGTTGTTACTAAATCTGCATACACTATACCTGCTTTCATATAACAGACTTTACCATAGTACTCTATAGCTTCCATGTCAAAATATTTTGCAGGAAGGTTTAAATCTTCTAATACATCTTTGTCAAATACTCCCTGATACTGTAAATTATGAATTGTAAAAACCAATTTAATATTTGAATAAAAGTTTAAATGCAAATACTCTTGTTTAAGAAACAAGCCAATCAATGCCGTTTGCCAATCATTAAGATGAATAACATCTGGCTTAAGTTCTAAAAATATTAACATTTCTAAAGTTGCTTTGCAAAAAAATCCAAATCTTTCGTCATCATCCTCATAACCATAAAAACTATCTCGTTGAAAATAATCGTTATTTCCTATAAAATAGGTAATAACTCCATCCATTTCATGAGTATATATATCAGCAATTTTTGCTTCACCACCTGATTCAACAATGAAACTAAAGTTTTTCTTCAAATCATACTTATCTTCAATCCCCATATACTTTGGCATCACTCTAGTTACAGTCATGCCGCCCTCTTGTAGCGCAACTGGAAGCGCCTCAGCCACATCAGCCAACCCTCCAGATGCTGCATATGGAACCATCTCTGGCGAAACGAATAATATTTTCATTTTAATACCTCTCAATTTTATAGTAGTATTATCTTTATAATCTATTCCTATTATATCATAGTTTTTTATTATTGTGTTATAATCAGAGAAACGGAGTTTTAATATCCTTATCACTCTAGACAAAAAACTAATAACACATAAATTTAGGAGGATAACATGTCGAATAATAAATTGAAAACAAGAGAGGAAATCAATCCAGAATATACCTGGAATCTTAATGATATGATCAGTAATCTAGGAGAATGGGAGCAATTATTTGAAACTGTTTATTCTGAAATCGAAGTTTTAACTAATTATCAAGGTAGACTCATGGAATCTTCCAAAACCTTATATGAATGTCTAAACAACAAAGATAATTTTTTAGTAAAGTTATACCGATTGATGGTATTTTCAAATATGAATTTACATCAAGACACTAACAATACCGATTCACAAGGCTTAGTTCAAAAAGTCAGCTCGTTACAGGTAAATGCAGCAGCTGCACTGTCTTACATTGAACCTGAAATCATGAGTTTTGAAAACTCAATATTAATATCTTATATGAATTCAAATAAAGATTTAGAAAAATACAAACATTATTTCGAAGATATATTAAGGCAAAAATCTCATATTTTACCAAAAGAGCAAGAAGAATTGTTGGCATTAGCAGGTGACTTTGCAGGAACTCCATCTAACATTTTTTCTATGTTTATGAATGCTGACCTGATTTTACCAGAAGTCATTGATGATAATCACAATACAATTACATTAACTCACGGCAATTATCTCAAGTTATTAAAAAGTGCAGATTCTAAAGTTAGAAAAACTGCTTTTGAAGCTATGTTCAATACTTTAGACCGAAATAAAAACACTTTAACAAGCGTATATCTTTCAAGTCTCAAAAAAGATGTCTTTGAAATGCGTGCACGTAAATTCGATTCATGTTGCGAAGCCAATTTGGATGGCAAAAACATTAATATAAGCGTCTATGATAATCTTATAGAAACAGTCAATGAAAGCTTACCTTTATTACACAGATATGTTTCCCTTCGTAAAAAGATGTTAGGATTAGATGAACTTCATATGTATGATTTATATACTCCAATGGTTAAAGACATGGATGAAAAAGTTTCTTTTGAAAATGGTAAAAACTTAGTAAAAGAAGCTCTTATGCCACTTGGAGAAGAATACCTTGGATTATTAAACAAAGGTTTTAATGACGGTTGGATTGATGTTTACGAAAACAAAGGAAAACGTTCTGGTGCTTATTCATGGGGAACCTATGGCGTACATCCTTATGTATTGCTTAACTATCAAGACACTCTAAACAACACTTTTACTTTGGCTCACGAAATGGGTCACGCATTGCATAGCTATTACTCTGATGAATCCCAGCCATTTATATATCATTCATATCCGATTTTCTTAGCAGAAGTTGCCTCTACAGTTAACGAGTCATTACTGATTAATCATTTACTAAAGATAACTACCGATAAAGAAAAACGTAAGTACTTGATTAACCATTACATGGAAAGCTTTAGAACAACTTTGTACCGTCAGGTGATGTTTGCTGAATTTGAGTGCAAAAGTCATGAATTAGTTGAAAAGGGTGAAGCAGTTACATCCGACGTTCTTAATCAAATTCATTATGATTTAAACAAAAAGTATTATGGAAAAGATATTATAGTTGATGAATTAATTAAATTTGAATGGGCAAGAATTCCACATTTTTATACAAGTTTTTATGTTTATCAATATGCAACTGGATTTTCTTCAGCTGTTGCTATTAGTCAACAAATATTAGAAAAAGGCGAAAGTGCTGTAACAAACTATAAAACATTCCTAAAAAGCGGATCTTCAAAGTATCCACTCGAAACCCTTAAGGCAACTGGCGTCGATATGACTACTTCTGCTCCAATCAAAAACGCCTTAAAAGTATTTGAAGCCTTGTTAGATGAAATGGAAACTCTAGTTTAGTATACAAGGACACATTCTTGTAATCAAAACAAAGTAGTATTATAGTTGGTAAAGGTGTCAAAACTACATAGTTGAACTTTCCACCACTATATGTATGCTTGGAGGCTTCAACCAAGTACTACATATAGCGGTGAAATTAGAGAAACTTAGTTTTGACACCTTAACCATATTAAAATCAAATATCATACTACTTTGTTTTTTTCTTAATATTATTATTTTTTATAGTTTTGTGGAGCAGGCGCTTTTACCACTATTAATTCTAACGTCTCATCATGTAGATTATTAACACTCATTTTAACATTATATGGAATATTTAATAAGGTACCTTTTACATATTCATGAAATTCTTGATCATCAAGTTTGATAGAAAGAGTTCCTCTTATAACATTCATGTATACATTAGAATTAGAGAAATGTTCAGGTAAACCTTGGTCTTTGTTAAAAACCATATGTACATAATTAACATTTTCATCCATTATCAGCTTCTCAACTGCCTTTTCATTTGTTGTACTATACTTATAAGTTTTTTC
>JAOZKH010000032.1:0-20357 GCA_029935405.1 Vallitaleaceae bacterium
AACGGAAACTCAAGGATTGTATAACAACGGAAACTCAAGGATTGTATATCTTGACAAAACTGACTACATCAACTATTATATGTTAGTAGTAGTATTTTCATATAGTTAAATCTGTGATAAAGAAGAGTACATAAGTAGATCTAATTAGAGAAAGGAATTCACTGGCTGAGAGATTCCTATAGAAGAGCTTATGGAAGGTAGCTTTTGAGACAATTATTTAGAACCACTAGTATAGTGATAGATAATTGCGGGTAATGTCGTTATTCATTTTGAGCTGTTATGTAATAACAGAAATTAAGGTGGTACCACGGTCTTTCGTCCTTTGCGAAGAGACCGTTTTTTTCTTGTAAGGAAAGTTTGAGGTAATCTATTGATTGAGCTTGGAATTATTCTAATAGGAACAGGTCTGATTATTATCATTGGAGCAAGAGTAATGATTAGGTCAACAAAAAAAACAGCAGGTAAATCAATATATTACAACGATGTAGATGATATTGAGACACAACAAAAACAAGCATCAAAAACAGAAAAAGAACTTACAGACATGGTAAAAAGAAGTATGAGGATTTTGTATGTCGTCGGTATGACCTGTATGGGTCTTGGAATGTTACTAATTATGTTTAGTGGCAATATGTAACAAATAATGAAGTCAAATCAGTTGAGTTAAAATAAAGGAGAAATTATGGCAAAGGAATTAGCAAAAAAATATGATCCTCAAGGAATGGAAGACAGATTATATAAGGAATGGCTAGATAAAGGTTATTTTCATGCAGAACCAAATCCTGATAAGGAACCTTTTACTATTGTGATTCCACCACCAAATATTACAGGGCAACTTCATATGGGACATGCTCTTGATAATACAATGCAAGATATATTAATTAGAATGAAAAGAATGCAAGGTTTTGAAACATTGTGGCAACCAGGAACAGATCATGCAGCAATAGCAACAGAAGTTAAAATCGTTAAAAAAATGGCTGAAGAAGGATTACTTAAATCTGATATTGGCCGGGATAAATTCATGGAAAAAGCTTGGGAGTGGAAAGAGGAATACGGTGGAAAAATCGTAGGACAATTAATGAAACTAGGAGCTTCTTGTGATTGGGAAAGAGAACGATTCACTCTTGATGAAGGACTAAATCATGCAGTTAATGACGTTTTTGAGCAATATTATGAAAAAGGTTATATCTATCAAGGAAATAAGATTATCAATTGGTGTCCTGAATGCGAAACAACTATTTCAGACGCTGAAGTTGAACATACGGAAAAAGCCGGTCATTTTTATCATCTTAGATATCCGCTTGTAGGAGAAGAAGGATTTGTTGAATTAGCTACAACTAGACCAGAGACCATGTTAGGTGATAGTGCAGTAGCAGTTAATCCTAAGGATGATAGATATATTCATTTGGTAGGCAAAAAAGTATTATTACCATTAGTTAATAAAGAAATTCCTGTTGTTGCTGATGAATATGTTGATATGGAATTTGGAACAGGTGTTGTTAAGATTACTCCGGCTCATGATCCTAATGACTTTGAAGTAGGAGCACGTCATGACTTGCCACAAATAAACATTATGAACGATAATGGAACAATTAACGAACTTGGAGGCAAGTATGCTGGGATGGATCGTTATGAAGCTCGCGCAGAAATGCTAAAAGACCTTGAAGAAGAGGGATATTTAATTAAAGTTGAAGATCATACACATAACGTAGGTACACATGATCGCTGTAAAACTGTTGTTGAACCGTTAATTAAAAAGCAATGGTTTGTTAGAATGGATGAGCTAGTTAAACCTGCAATTGAATGTATTAAAAATGGTGAAGTTAAATTTGAACCAGAACGTTATTCTAAGGTTTACTTAAATTGGTTATATAATATTAAAGATTGGTGTATTTCAAGACAGTTATGGTGGGGACATCGAATTCCTGCATACTATTGTGATGACTGTGATGAAATTATGGTTTCAAAAGATGGTATTGATAAATGTACTAAGTGTGGAAGTAGTAATGTTAGACAAGATGAAGATTCTCTTGATACATGGTTCAGTTCTGCTTTATGGCCATTTTCAACACTTGGATGGCCAGAAAAAACAGAGGAACTTGATTACTTTTATCCAACTAGTGTATTGGTAACAGGATATGATATTATCTTCTTCTGGGTTGCGAGAATGATATTTAGTGGATATGAATTTACAGGAAAAGCACCGTTTCATACTGTACTGATACATGGTTTAATAAGAGATTCAAATGGTCTAAAAATGTCAAAGTCATTAGGCAATGGAATTGACCCTCTTGAAGTAATTAATGAGTACGGTGCCGATGCGCTAAGACTTACATTAGTTACAGGTAATGCACCAGGTAGTGATATGCGTTATTATCAGGAACGTGTAGAAAAAAGTCGTAACTTTGCTAACAAAATATGGAATGCATCTAGATTTATTATGATGTATGATTTAGAAAATGTACCTGCAACGATTGATACATCAAAACTTACAGAAGCAGACAGGTGGATATTATCAAAATCTAATCAACTAGTAAAAGATGCAACTGATAAAATGGAAACTTATGACCTTGGAATTGCCGCTGCTAAATTAACGGATTTTGCTTGGGAAGAGTTCTGTGATTGGTATATCGAAATGGTTAAACCTAGATTATATAATGAAGAAGACGATACAAGAATTGCAGCCCTTTGGACTCTTAGAACTGTTCTTGTTAATACACTAAAATTACTACATCCATATATGCCATTTGTTACAGAAGAAATATATCAAACATTATTAGACACTAATGAATCAATAATGGTGTCAGAATGGCCAAATTATAATGAAGAGTGGAACTTCAAAGAAGAAGAAGAAAGTATTTCACTTCTTAAAGAAGCTATACGTGGCATTCGTAATATTAGAGCAAAAATGAATGTACCTAATAAAAACAAAGCTAAAGTAATCATTGTGGCAGCAGATGACAAAACAGCTAAAATATTTAATGATGGCAAATTATTCTTAGCAACATTAGCAACTGCTAGCGAAATCGTTGTACAGATGGATAAAAAGGGTGTTGAAGATGATTTTGTATCAATTATGGTTCCAAATGCAAATCTATTTATTCCGTTAAGTGAACTTGTAGATATAGAAAAAGAAAAAGCAAGACTTGAAGAAGAGAAGAAAAAACTTCAAGGAGAAATTGATAGAATTGTCAAAAAACTTTCAAATCCAGGGTTTGTAAAGAAAGCTCCTGAAAAAGTAGTTCAGGGAGAAAAAGAAAAACAAGCTAAATACGAATCGCTTTTAGAACAAGTAGAGGAAAGACTAGGATCTTTTTAATAGTTATTTAATAGGATAAATGTGTCCATTATGTTAAAATACTAGCAAAGAAGTTAATGTAGTTGATTGAGCCATATAATAATGGTACAATAATTAAGTTAAGGCAAATTTATGAATTGGAAGGTGAACGAATTGGGTATATTTGAACGAGTATTTGGAACCCATAGTGAGCGTGAGCTTAAGAGGATTTATCCTATAGTAGACCAAATTGAGGCGTTTGAGCCACAAATAGAAAAGTTATCAGATACAAAATTAGCTGAAAAAACGGATGAATTTAGAGAACGATTAGCTAAAGGTGAAACTTTAGATGATTTGTTACCTGAAGCATATGCAGTTGTAAGAGAGACGGCAAAAAGAGTTTTAGAAATGAGACCGTATAGAGTTCAACTTGTAGGTGCAATTGTATTGCATCAGGGACGAATTGCAGAGATGCGAACAGGTGAAGGTAAAACTTTGGTTGGTCCTATTGCAGCATATTTAAATGCGCTTGATGGCAAGGGTGTACATGTAGTAACTGTAAATGATTACCTTGCACTACGTGACGCTGAATGGATGGGACAGGTTTTTACCTTCTTAGGACTTACAGTGGGTGTTATTGTTAATGGTATTAGCAATGAAGAAAGACGTGACGCTTATAAGTGTGATGTTACCTATGGAACCAATAATGAATTTGGTTTTGATTACCTACGAGATAACATGGTTATTTATAAAAGAGAAATGGTTCAAAGAGAATTGCATTATGCAATAATTGATGAGGTTGACTCAGTATTAGTTGATGAGGCAAGAACACCTCTTATTATATCAGGAAGCAGTTCTAAATCTACGCATTTGTATCAACAGGCACACATGCTTGCAACACGACTAAAAGAAGGTCGGGTAATTGGTGAGATTACAAAACTAAGTGCTCTTATGAATGAAGATATTGAAGAAGAAGGAGACTATGTAGTAGATGAGAAGACAAAAAATGCTACATTAACTGCTGATGGGGTAAAACGAGTTGAAGAATTCTTTCAAATCGAGAACCTTGCAGATCCTGACAATATGGAAATACAGCATCATATAAATCTAGCACTTAAAGCATTGAAATTAATGCATAAAGATAAAGATTATGTAATCAAAGAAGATCAAATTGTTATAGTCGATGAGTTTACAGGACGTATGATGCCAGGTCGTCGCTATTCTAATGGATTACATCAAGCAATTGAAGCTAAAGAAAATGTAAAGGTAAAACGTGAGAGTAAAACTCTTGCAACAATTACATTCCAGAACTACTTTAATAGATACGAAAAGAAAGCAGGTATGACAGGTACTGCTTTGACTGAAGAAGAGGAGTTTCGTTCGATTTATGGAATGGATGTTATTGAAATTCCAACAAATAGACCAATTGTTAGACTTGATCATAATGACGTGGTTTACAAGTCGGTTCAGGAAAAATATAGAGCAATTACTAAAGAAACCAAAGTAAGTTATGATAAGATGCAACCTGTTCTTGTAGGTACTGTGTCAATTGATTCTTCAGAGGAGCTAAGTAAACACTTCAAAAAAGAAGGTATTAAACATAAAGTCTTAAATGCAAAGTTTCATGAGAAAGAAGCTGAAATAGTAGCGAATGCAGGTCAATTAGGAGCTGTTACTATTGCGACTAATATGGCTGGTCGTGGTACAGATATTAAACTTGCGGAAGGCGTTACAGATTTAGGTGGACTTAAGATACTAGGAACGGAACGCCATGAGTCACGTCGTATAGATAATCAGTTACGTGGTCGTTCAGGACGTCAGGGTGATCCAGGAGAATCTATGTTCTATATTTCCTTAGAAGATGATTTAATGAGACTTTTTGGATCTGATAGAATGAAGAATACAGTAGAGAGATTAGGACTACCAGACGGAGAGCCCATTAGTGCAGGTATTTTATCTAATAGAATTGAAGATGCTCAGCGTAAAGTTGAGGGGAATAACTTTAGTATACGTAAAAGACTATTAGATTATGATCAAGTTATGAATGAACAACGTGAAATTATATATGAAGAACGTAGAAAAGTTCTTGATGGTAATAATATGCGAAGTATTGTTATTACCATGATAGACCAGATTATTGAACGTAGTGTTAATGCTCACTCTAATGGAATGGATCATATGGACGAATGGGATATTAAAGGCCTTCGTGAATCATTAACCAAAATTATTCCATTTCCAAATTTTAACATTACAGAAAAAGCAAGAGATGAACTTAATAAAGATAAATTTATTTTAATGTTACAAGAGTTATCTCATAAAATGTATAGTGCAAAAGAAGCAGAATTTGACACGGATGAGATGATGCGTGAACCGGAACGAGTTATTATGTTAAAAGCTATTGATCAAAAGTGGATGGATCATATAGATAATATGGATCAAATGCGACAGGGTATTAGTTTGCGTGCCTTTGGACAAAGAGATCCTCTTGTAGAATATAAGTTTGTTGGATTTGATATGTTTGATGAAATGATTGAAAGTATTCAAGAAGACACAGTTCGAACATTGTTTAGAATTGCACCAAGAAATAAACTAGAAAGAGAACGTGTTGCTAAAAATATATCAACTAACCGTGGTGAGCAAACAAACAAAAGAACAATCAAAAAAGAAGGAAGAAAATTAGGACGTAACGAACAGTGTTATTGTGGTAGTGGCAAGAAATACAAACAATGCCATGGTCCTTCTGAAAATTATAGTCATAGAGTTGAGCAATAACTATTATTAGCAATGTATTATAATAAACTACAGTAAAGAGGTGATTTAATGTTAGAACTAGAGCAAATTAAACAAAGTTTGACAAGCTATAATACTAAATTAGATAAAATGAGTGTTTCACTTTGACTTGATTAATGTTAAAATAAAAATAGAAACCTTAGAAAATGAAATGGGTCTTGAAAATTTTTGGAATGATCAGGCAAGAAGTCAAGAAGTTGCGAAAACTTTAAAAGGTTATAAAGATAAAGTTGAAGACTTTGAGGGTTTAATAGAAAGTTATGATGACTTAACTACAATGATTGAGTTGGCTTTTGAGGAATTAGATGAATCTCTGATTGATGATATTAAATCTATGAAAACTGACTTTGTTAATGAATATGAGGCTATGCGAATTCGCACCTTATTATCTGGAAAGTATGATACGCATAACGCTATTATGTCCATACATTCAGGAGCAGGAGGAACTGAATCATATGATTGGGTTGCTATGTTATATCGAATGTATTCAAGATGGGCAGATAAACATAAGTATGAATTAGAAGTTCTTGATTACTTAGATGGAGATGGAGCAGGTATTAAATCTATCACATTTCAGATAAGTGGGGATAATGTCTATGGATATTTAAAAGCAGAAAAAGGAGTTCACCGTTTAGTACGAATTTCACCTTTTGATTCTTCAGGGAGAAGACATACAACATTTGCATCTTGTGATGTAATTCCTGAAATTGATGAGGATGTGGATTTAGATATTCAAGATGACGAACTTAGAATTGATACTTACCGTGCAAGCGGTGCAGGTGGTCAACATGTAAATAAAACTGATTCAGCTATAAGGATTACGCATTTACCTACTAAAATCGTAGTACAATGCCAGAATGAACGTTCTCAACATAAGAATAAAAGTAAAGCTATGAATATGTTAAAGGCAAAGCTTATAGAACTTAAACAAGTAGAGCAAAAGTTTGAAATGGAAGATATTAGAGGAGAATTGAAAGAGATTGCCTGGGGCAGCCAGATTAGATCTTATGTCATGCATCCTTATAATATGGTTAAAGATCATCGTACCAACGAAGAAACAGGTAATGTTTCAGCAGTTATGGATGGCGATATTGATCGATTTATAAATGGATATTTGATTTGGCTTATGTCAATGAATCAATAACTAAAGGAGGAAGAAAAATGGCTTCGTTACAACAAGTAATATTTAAGTTAGACAATGAAGAATATGGATTAGAGATTATGAAAGTTAACGGTATAGAAAAATACCAAGAAGTTGTAAAAGTTCCAAATGCACCTGTATACATAGAAGGTATGATTAATTTAAGAGGTGATGTTCTTCCAATTTATAGTCTTAGAAAGAAGTTTGCTCTTGAAGATAAAGAATTTGATGAGGAAACAAAAGTAATCGTTGTGTTTTCTGACGATATGAAGATAGGCTTTGTTGTTGATTCAGTTGTGGAAATACTTAATATTGAAGAAGAAAGTATTGAAAGTGCTCCAAAATTAGTAACAGGGATTAATCGTAAGTATATTAAAAGTATAGCTAAGCAAGAAGAGCGTATGATTATTTTAATTGATATTGATTTAATAATTTCAGATGAAGAAAAACTAGAACTAGGCGAAGTAGAAATAGAAATAGAAGAAGAAGAAGAAGTAGAAATAGAAGAAGTAGTTTAAAGATTAGCTAACCATACATTAAAACAAATTCAACTGATGGAAAACATAATATGTAAAAGTAATATAACAAGTAATGTGTAATTACTTGTTATATTGCTTTTGTTATGTTATTATCTTTCTAGCAAGAACAAATGTGTTCGTGAGAAAAACAATAGAGGTGATATATTATGCCAAAAAGTGTAAATTATTATATTATAAAAAGAAAAGCATTGCCTGAAGTTTTTTTGAAGGTTGTAGTGGTTAAGACGTTGATTGAGAAAGAAAAAGATATGACGATTCAAGAAGCAGTTGATGAGGTAGGGATTAGTCGTAGTTCTTTTTATAAATACAAAGATTGTATTTTCCCATTTTATGAAAATAGCCGTGGAAGTGTTATTACTTTTGCTGTAAAAATAGACGATGAGCCTGGGCTTTTGTCAACGGTTATTAATAGAATTGCAGATTATAAAGCTAATATTCTTACAATTAATCAGACAATCCCAATAAATGGTGTGGCAAATTTAACAATAAGTATAGAAATATTACCGACAACCGGCGATATTCAAAAATTAATAGATACGATTACAGCTTATAAAGGTATACATCAAGTTAAAATTTTAGGGAGAGGATAAGAGAATATAGTATAATGAAATATATTTTAGTATTAGCAGATGGAATGGCAGATGAACCTATAAAAAAATTGAATAATAAAACACCATTACAGGCGGCGTATACACCTAATTTTGACAAGCTAGCTTCAAAAGGCGAGATAGGTTTGATTAAAACTGTACCTGAAGGTATGAATCCAGGTAGTGATACGGCAAATCTTTCGGTGCTAGGATATGACCCTAAGAAGTATTATACTGGGCGTTCATCCTTAGAAGCTGTGAGTATTGGTGCAAGAATGGAATCAAAGGATGTATGTTACAGAGTGAATTTTGTTACATTATCTGAAGATGATGAGTATATTAACAAAACAATAATTGATCATAGTGCAGGTGAAATTACTACAGAAGAAGCGACAGAACTATTAATGGCTGTCATGGGTGAATTTAGTAACAAAATGTGGCATTTTTATATAGGCGTGAGCTATAGACACGCGTTAATAATTAATAATGGTTCTACTTCACTAGAGCTGACTCCTCCACATAATATTTTGGGTCAACAAATAACAAAGTATTTACCAAAAGGAGAACTTAGCGAAGAATTCACTAAACTAATGACAAGAAGTTATGAACTTCTTAACAATCATCCTATTAATATTAAGCGACGTGGGAAAGGATTAGCTCCTGCAAACAGTGTGTGGCCATGGGGAGAGGGTACTAAACCTGAATTAGATGACTTTAAAGAATTATTCCATAAAAGTGGTGCTATGATTTCAGCTGTGGATTTATTAAAGGGAATTGCTATAGCGGCTGGTATGAATAGTATTGATGTTGAAGGTGTAACGGGGAATATTCATACAAATTACGAAGGAAAAGTGTCTTCAGCAATAAAAGTACTTGAAGATGGAGCGGATTTTGTGTATATTCATATAGAAGCTCCTGATGAATGTGGTCATCGTGGTGAATTAGAAAATAAAGTAAAGGCTATTGAACTTATAGACCAAAAAGTTGTTCAACCAATTGTTCGTTATTTTGAAAATAAGGAAGAAGCTTTTAAGTTAGCTTTATTACCTGATCATCCAACGCCACTTAACATTAGAACTCATACTAGTGATGCTGTGCCGTATTTTATTTATAATAGTACCAAACATAAAGAACAATTATATGAATTTAGTGAAATAGGTGCAAAAGAAAGTGGTAAATTTATAGAAAATGGATTTCAGTTTATGCCATATTTTTTATCATAAATACTATGTCAGATATTTACATAATGGAGGGATAACATGCTTATAGTTAAAAAATTTGGTGGTAGCTCTGTTGCAGACAAAGACAGAATTATGAATGTTGCTAGCCGAATAGTGGAAGATTACAAAGCAGGAAAAAAAATTGTTGTAGTCTTATCTGCACAAGGAAATACAACAGATGAATTATTTAGAAAAGCTCGAGAAATAACAGATAACCCATCAAAACGTGAAATGGATATGTTACTTGCAACAGGAGAACAACAATCTGTAGCATTTATGGCAATGGCGATTCATGCACTAGGCTATCCTGCAGTATCTTTAAATGCATTCCAAGTTAATATGGCTACAACAAGTGCATATTCAAATGCGAGACTAAAAGATATTGATGCAGAGCGAATTAGTATGGAGTTATCAAGAAATAATATTGTACTAGTTACAGGATTTCAGGGAATTAATAGATATGAAGATATAACTACATTAGGGAGAGGTGGTTCAGATACAACTGCTGTTGCTCTTTCGGCGGCTCTTAATGCTGATAAATGTGAGATTTACACAGATGTTGAAGGTATTTATACAGCAGACCCAAGAGTAGTTAAAAATGCTAGAAAGCGTGATGAAATTTCATATGATGAAATGCTTGAACTTGCATCTCTTGGAGCAAAAGTCTTACATAATCGTTCAGTTGAATTAGCCAAAAAGTATAAAGTAAAACTTGTAGTAAGATCAAGTTTTACAAGAGCAGAAGGTACTGTTGTTAAGGAGGAAAGTAAAGTGGAAAAAATGATAGTTAGTGGTGTTGCAGCAGATAAAAATATTGCTCGTATTGCAGTTATAGGTATTAAAGATATACCTGGAAAAGCCTTTGATTTATTTAATTTATTAGCTAAAAGTAATATTAGCGTTGATATTATTCTTCAGTCTATTGGACGTGATAAAACGAAGGATATATCGTTTACTGTTGCTGAGCATAACTTAGAAGAGACGACAACTTTGCTTAATGATAACTTAGACTACTTGTTAGCAGATAAGATAGAATATGAGAAAGATGTTGCAAAGGTTTCTGTTGTTGGAGCAGGTATGGCTTCAAATGCAGGTGTTGCAGCTAAAATGTTTGAAGCTTTGTATGATGCTGATATTAACATAAATATGATTTCAACTTCAGAGATTAAGATATCAGTACTAGTAGCTGAAAATGATGTTAATGAAGCAGTATTAGCAATTCATGACCATTTTAAATTAAGTTTAAAATAATCATATATCTAGAAAGGTAAAAACATGGAAATAAAACAAATATTAATTAAAGAATTTGGAATAAAACAATGGCAAATTGATAATACTTTATCATTGATTGATGAGGGGAATACAATCCCTTTTATTGCTAGATATCGAAAAGAATTAACAGGTTCTTTGTCAGATGAAGTACTTAGAGATTTATATGAACGACTGACGTATCTTAGAAATCTAGAATCACGCAAAGAACAAGTGTTCTCCTCTATTGAAGAACAGGAAAAAATGACAGATGAGATTAAACGATCCCTTTTAAAAGCTACAACACTTGTTGAAGTAGAGGATATTTATAGACCGTATAAACAAAAGAAGAGAACAAGAGCAACAATTGCAAAAGAACAAGGATTAGAACCATTAGCAATAATCTTGTATATGCAACAAGAAAGAAGTAAAGTAGAAGATATTGCATCTTTGTATATCGATAGTGAAAAAGGTGTCATGGAAGTGGAGGATGCTCTTAAAGGGGCAATGGATATTATTGCTGAAATGATATCTGATGAAGCAGAATATAGAAAATTTTTAAGAGATAATACATTTAGACAAGGTCTTGTTGTTACAAAGGTAAAAAATAAAGAAGCCAATGTATATGAAATGTATTTTGATTATTCAGAAAAACTTAACGGGTTACCTGGACATAGAATCCTAGCTATAAACCGCGCTGAAAAAGAAAAGGCCATAACAGCTAAAATAGATATGGAGCATGAAAAAAATGTAATGTATCTTAAGAAAAAAATAGTACACAACGAACATTTTGCAGGGATTCAATATCTTGATAAAGCTATTGAAGACAGTTATAAACGACTTCTTTTTCCTTCGATTGAAAGAGAAATCAGATCAAGTATGACAGACGATGCGGAGGAAGGAGCAATAAAAGTCTTTGGTAAAAATCTTGAGCAGTTGCTTTTGCAACCTCCGATTTTAGGTAAAACAGTGCTAGCGCTTGATCCTGCATTTAGAACAGGATGTAAAGTTGCAGTTGTTGATGGCTTTGGAAAAGTATTAAATACTGGAGTAATATATCCTACTCCACCACATAATAAGGTTCAAGCAGCAAATAAATCTATTTCAGAAATGATAAAAAAATATAAAGTTGAACTTATTGCCATCGGAAATGGAACAGCTTCAAGAGAGACAGAAGCATTTACAGCAGACTTGCTTAAAATTTTACAGAGTAATATTCAGTATGTAATTGTTAATGAAGCAGGTGCGTCAGTGTATTCGGCTTCGAAACTAGGAACAGAAGAATTCCCTGAGTTTGATGTTGCTCTTAGAAGTGCTGTATCAATTGGAAGAAGATTACAAGATCCTTTAGCAGAATTAGTTAAAATAGATCCAAAATCTATAGGAGTTGGACAATATCAACATGATATGAATCAAAAACGTTTAAGTGAAACACTTAAAGGTGTAGTTGAAGACTCGGTTAATAAAGTTGGGATTGACCTTAATACTGCAAGTGTCTCATTGCTACAGTATATATCAGGTATTAATAAAACCATTGCTAAAAATATTGTTGCTTATAGAGAAGACAACGGTGAGTTTATAAGTCGTCGTGAATTACTAAAAGTTGGTAAACTAGGTCCAAAAGCATATGAACAATGTGCAGGATTCTTACGAATTAGAAAAGGTAAAAATCCATTAGATAATACAGGTGTTCATCCAGAAGCATATAAAGCTACAAAAGCATTGATCGAGTTACTTGATTTAAAAAAAGACTACACGCCACTTGAGATGAAAATTGCTATAAAAAATATTAAAATAAATGATGAAATTGCAGAGAAAATACAAATAGGTATTCCTACATTAGAAGATATCATTAAGGAACTTGAAAAACCAGGGCGTGATCCTCGCGAAGAAATGCCAAAACCAATTCTTAGAAGTGACGTGCTTGAAATGAAAGATTTAAAAGAGGGTATGGTGTTAAAAGGGACAGTTCGTAATGTTATTGACTTTGGAGCATTTGTTGACATAGGTGTACATCAGGATGGACTAGTTCATATTAGTAAAATATGTGATAAATATATTAAGCATCCACTTGAAGTTGTTTCAATTGGTGATGTGGTTGATGTAGAAGTACTTTCCATTGATATCCACAAGAAGAGAATTGGCTTATCAATGATTATTAAAAGGAAAGAATAGGAGATTCATATGCCAGATATAGTACAAACAACAGTAAATACCAAAACAGGAGATTTGTTTAGATTTATGCTTTTTCATGCATATTCAAAAATAAGTGGTGCTCTTACATTAGTATTATCAATTATATCACTAGTAATGTTCCCAATAAGTTACTTAATATGGAAGGACAATCTTGCAACAGTTGCTTTTGGGATCATTGTTGTTATTTATTTGATTATAACACCATTAAATATGTTTTCACAATCTAGAAGACAGGTGCTATCAAATCCTGTTTTTAAAAATCTAATTACATATCATATAAGTGAAGAAATTTTTGAAGTACAGCAATATACAGGAACGGCACGGTTTTATTGGAGCCAATTATTAAAGATAAGAATAACCCCTTTCGATTATCTTTTCTATGTAAATAGTGAGCAGGCATTTATTCTTCCTAAAAAAAGTGTGGATCCAGAGGAAGTAGAGTTGCTTAATAAAATATTAGATTCAGTTAAAGAGGAAGTTGCTAAAAAAAATCCATCTATCAGTGAAGAGCAAGGTAAAAATAATATTAAAGAAGATGAAAATAATATTAAAGAAGATGAAAATAATATCAAAGAATATAAAGTGAAAGATAATAACATAACAGAGGGTAATAAAAAAATAAAGAGAAAAGAAAAGGTAAAGAAAAAAAATAGAAATGGAAATAATGTATATAAGAAAACAGATAAGTTAGAAAAACAATTAATGGAAATGGCGTCTAAAGATTCGGAAGAAATAATTAAAGATATAGAGAATACAGAAAATACAGAGAATATAGAAAATACTGAGGTTTAAAATGAAATATATTTCAACATCACCAGAAGACACTTTTAATATAGGAGTCACTTTAGGTGAAAAAGCAATAAAAGGTCAAGTAATATGTTTGATTGGAGATCTTGGTGTTGGCAAAACTGTTTTTACTAAAGGATTTGCTAAAGGTTTAGGAATTACTGAACATGTTACAAGTCCGACCTTCACAATAGTAAATGAATACGATGATGGCCGTATGCCTTTCTATCATTTTGATGTATATCGAATTGAAGATATACATGAGATGGAAGAAATCGGATACGAGGAATATTTTTACGGGCAGGGAGTAACTTTTATTGAGTGGGCAAATTTAATTGAAGAACTTATTCCTAAAGGTAGTATTGCAGTAACAATTTCTAAAGACTTAGAACAAGGATTTGATTTTCGTAAAATAGAAATCAAATAACAAGGAGACAAATATAATGCGAGTACTAGGTATTGAAAGTTCATCAACAACTGCATCCATTGCCATTATTGATGATGATAAATTAGTTTGTGAATACACGATAAATAATACGATGAAACATTCTAAAACATTAATGCCAATGTTAGAAGATGTTTTAAATAGATTAGAAATAAATATTAATACAGTTGACTTAGTTGCTGTTTCAGAAGGTCCAGGTTCATTCACTGGATTGCGTATAGGATCAGCGACTGCTAAGGGAATTGCTCAAGGGCTAAATATTAAGATTGCAAGTATTCCAACCTTAGAAGTTTTAGCTAGTACAATTATGGTTCGAGATGTAGTAGTTGGCGTTGTATTGTATGCAAGAGCAAGAGAAGTATACTATGGGGAGTATAAAACTACGTTAGTAGATGGAGAAATTCATACAAAAGGGATTACTACTATTGAAGCTTTAGAAGTTGATGAACTTGCTAATCGATTAAAAATGAAAGAGTATGATACGGATTTTTACTTAGTGGGTGATGGGACAGAGCGATTTAATGAGCTGTTTATTAATATTAATAACAAAGTGATTATCCCACCTCAGATATTCTGTTCATTTTCAGCTAAAAATGTTGCATTATTAGGATTAAAAGGGTATTATAATGGTGATGTTATAAAATATTATGAACAAAAACCATATTATCATAAGAAATCTCAAGCTGAACGTGAGTATGAGGAGCGAAATAAATGATTAGGCAAATGAAGTCACAAGACATTGCTTCAGTTGTTTTGATAGAAAATCAATCCTTTAGTACACCTTGGTCTAAAGAGTCATTTAAAGCTGAGATGATTAATGAAAAAGCATACTATATAGTTTATGAATTAGACAATAATATAATAGGGTATGGCGGGTTTTGGAAAATACTTGATGAAGGTCATTTTACAAATCTTGCCATTAAACCTATATATAGAGGAAACGGTTATGGTAAACAATTGATTCAAGGAATGATGGAGTTAGCTAAAACTCTTAATATTGATAAAGTTACCCTTGAAGTTAGAGAAAGTAATATCATTGCTCTAAAAGCCTACGCCACTTTAGGTTTTTATATAGAAGGAAAAAGAAGTCGTTACTATGCAAACCCAATTGAAGATGCAATTATTATGTGGGCATCTCTGCAATAAGGAGGAAATATAATGAGTACTATTCATGAAAAAAGTATAAATACAATACGTATTTTATCAGCTGAAGGGATTCAAAAAGCTAATTCAGGACACCCAGGATTACCACTTGGCGCGGCACCAATGGCTTATGAACTTTGGGCTAATCATATGAATCACAATCCTAAAAATCCTGACTGGGATAATAGAGACAGATTTGTTTTATCGGCAGGACATGGATCAATGTTACTTTATTCATTACTACATTTATTTGATTATGGACTTACTATTGATGATCTTAAAAACTTTAGACAATGGGATTCTAAAACTCCAGGACATCCAGAGTTTGGCCACACTATTGGTATCGAGACAACTACAGGACCACTTGGTGCAGGCTTTGCCACTGGAATAGGTATGGCAATGGCAGAAAATCATCTTGCTGCAAAGTTTAATGAAAAAAACCTTAAAATAATTGATCACTATACGTACACAATTGTAGGTGATGGATGCTTAATGGAAGGTATTACTTCTGAAGCAGCATCACTTGCAGGGACTTTAGAATTAGATAAGTTTATTGCGTTTTATGATTCGAATAAAATTTCAATTGAAGGAAGTACAGAATTAGCATTTACAGAAGATGTTGCAAAACGTTTTGAAGCGTATAATTGGCAAGTATTAAAAGTTGAAGACGGTAATGATTTAGTAGCTATTAGTAATGCAATTAAAGAAGCAAAAGCTGATACAACGCATCCATCACTAATTATAGTTAGTACAGAAATTGGATATGGATGTCCTGCTAAGCAAGGAACAGCAAGTGCTCATGGTGAACCACTTGGTGTAGAAAACTTAAAAGAAACTAAAGCAAACTTAGGTTTACCAGTAGATAAAGAATTTTATGTAGCTGATGATGTGAAAGCTCATATGGAGACTTTAGTAACTAAAGGTGCATCTAAAGAAGCAAAATGGAATGCATTGTATGCAGATTATAAAGAAAAATATCCTGAAAAAGCTAAAGCATACGAATTCACTATGAGTGGTGAAGTTGATATAGAAGCGCTTGACGCTGAAAGTTTTTGGACATTTGATGAAAAGCCAAATGCAACTCGTGGAATTTCAGGACAGATAATTCAAAGATTAGTTGATATTGTACCTAATATGTTTGCCGGTTCAGCTGACCTAGCACCATCAAACAAGACATGGATGAACGAACAAGGAGAATATTCAAAGGATAATCCTACAGGTAAAAACATTCACTTTGGTGTTCGTGAATTATCAATGACAGCAATGGGTAACGGAATTGCAATACACGGTGGACTTAAGACGTTCACATCTACATTCTTTGTATTTAGTGATTATATGAAACCTATGATTAGATTAGCGGCACTTATGAATTTACCACATACATTTGTGTTAACACATGATAGCATTGGTGTGGGTGAAGATGGACCTACTCATCAACCGGTTGAGCAATTAGCTTCCCTTCGTACAATACCTAATCTTGTAACTTTTAGACCTTCATGTGCTAAAGAAGTTGCTGCAGCTTGGTATTATGCTGTAACAAGTAAAACTCGTCCTACAGCACTAGTTCTTACACGACAAAATGTACCTTACTTTGCTATTCAAGGTAAAGAGGCTCTAAGAGGTGCTTATATATTAGTAGAATCGTCAAAAGAGACTCCTGATGCAATTTTGATGGCCAGTGGTTCAGAAGTTGGTTTAATTGTTGATGCGGCTGCTAAACTTAAAGATGAAGGAATGGATGTTAGAGTTGTAAGCGTGCCTTCTATGGAGCTGTTTAATGAACAATCAGCAGAGTATAAAGAAAGTGTTTTACCTTTAGTGGTTAGAAAACGTTTAGCTGTTGAAGCTGCAAGAACTTTTGGATGGTATCAATATGTTGGTCTTGATGGAAAAGTTCTTGGTATTGATAGATTTGGAGCATCAGCTCCAGCTGCTACCATATTTGAAAAATTTGGTTTAACAGTAGAAAATATTATTAATTTAGCAAAAGAATTATAAAAAGATTAACTAAATATTTTTGATTTCCTAAGCATAAGTGCAATATAAGTAATAGGATTTGATTTCTAAACATGAAGTCAAATCCTATTTTTAGTGTTTTGCGGTTATGTATCGCTATTGACTTTTAACTATTTAAAGTTATAATTATGGTTAAGTCGTCAAAACTAAGTTTTGAAACCTTAATCAATTATGTTAACGACTTTTAGATGAATGACAAAATAATGCTGTGTATGCACAAGAGATATTTAGAAAGAGGATAAATATGTTAGATATATGTTTGCTTGGTACGGGAGGAATGATGCCACTACCTCATAGATGGCTTACAGCTTTAATGACTAGGTTTAGAGGCAGTAATCTGCTGATAGACTGTGGTGAAGGAACTCAGATAACTATGAAGTTACAAGGTTGGAGTTTTAAAGATATAGACCAGATATGTTTCACGCATTATCATGGTGACCATATTAGTGGATTGCCAGGATTATTATTATCTATAGGTAATTCAGATAGAACTGAACCGATAACTTTAATAGGACCTAAAGGGCTTTTAAAAGTTGTAAATGGTTTGAGAGTTATTGCTCCTGAATTACCCTTTGAATTAAAATTTATTGAACTAGAAGAAGATGTTCAAACAATAGAAATAAATGGTTATGTTATTGATGCATTTAAATTGAAACATAAGATTACCTGTTATGGGTATTCAATCAATATCTTGAGACAAGGGAAATTTGATGCAATTAAAGCTAAAGAATTAGGTTTGCCTGTGCAGTACTGGTCAAAACTACAACACGGCGAAACGATAGTTTATAATAATAAAGAATATGCACCTGAACTTGTTATGGGTGGAGTAAGAAAAGGTCTTAAAGTAACATATTGCACTGATACAAGACCGGTAGATAATATGGTGTATGGTGCATACGAAGCAGATTTGTTTATATGTGAAGGTATGTATGGTGAACCTACTGAACAAACTAATGCTGTAGCCTATAAACATATGACATTTCAAGAAGCGGCTACAATAGCAAGAGATGCAAAGGTTGAAGAACTATGGCTTACTCATTTTAGTCCGGCACTTGTTAGACCTAAAGAGTATTTACATGTAGCAAAGCAGATTTTTACAAATACTAAAATTGGAAAAGACAGAATGACAAAGACACTTAAGTTTAGTGATTAAGATTTTTTTTCGAAAGCCGATATATTTATAGTAGAACATACTATGTAGAAAACAATAATGTTAGAGGTGATTTTATGAGAAAAGTATTACCGATTATCGTAATCATTGTCATATTAGTAAGTTTTGTGCTTTATTATGTTAATCAATGGGAAGATAGTTCATTAAAAGATTCTCATTTTGTTACAGAACAAAGATATCTTGAAATCTCACAGTCGCCAAGTGAACTTGCGAATTTCGTTAATGAAGTTAAGCAAAACCCAAGTCAGGTGATTACCATATTCACAACTATTCGTAAGATGATTCATAGTGTAGATCTGAATGGGAAAGATGTATACAATAAAGATGAACGAGAAAGTCTTATTTTGATGCAACGTAATCTGTTTCATGAGGAATTGCTTAGTCAAACACCTAAGGCAACTCAAATACTTAATGTAGAAGGGGAACGAGCAAAATGGCAAGAGATTGAGTTTAATATTATAGGCTCAGATTCATTACAACCTAAGTTTTATCCGCCTTCCATCGTTAATGATGAACTTGATTTTGAGATAAAAGAAGTTGCAATTATTCAAACAGTGTATTATACAAATGATTTAGAAACAGAAGGTTATAAGGATACAGATATATATACAGAATATATTATTGTTCGAAATATGAATAATATGTGGGAAATTTTAGGATGGCAGCGTATAGATAAATTTGAAATTGTAAAATAACTAACAAGGAGTATCTATGGACCAGGTAATAATATTAGCTATTGAATCATCATGTGATGAAACCGCAGCCTCTGTTGTGGTTGATGGTAGGGAAGTGCTAAGTAATGTGATTTCATCACAAATAGATTTACACAAAAAGTTCGGCGGAGTTGTGCCAGAAGTAGCTTCGCGTAAACATATCGAAAAAATTGATTTGGTTATTGATGAAGCATTAGAAGAAGCCGGAGTTACGTTTAGTGATATTGATGCGATAGCTGTTACGTATGGTCCAGGATTAGTAGGGGCATTGCTTGTTGGTGTTGCTAAAGCTAAAGCGCTTGCATTTGCACTTAACAAACCACTTATTGGAGTGCATCATATTGAAGGACATATTGCTGCTAATTATATTGAAAACAAGGAGTTTAAGCCACCGTTTTTATGTATGGTAGTATCAGGAGGGCATACACATCTTGTTCATGTCAAAGATTATAACCGTTTTGAAATTATAGGTAAAACATTGGATGATGCAATTGGAGAAGCTTTTGATAAAGTCGCAAGAGCAATTGGATTAGGCTATCCTGGTGGACCTAAGATTGATAAACTTGCTCCACTTGGTAATGAAGATAGTATTAAGTTTCCAAGAGCTAAAGTTTCAGGTTATGACTTTAGTTTTAGTGGAGTTAAATCTGCAGTTCTAAATTATCTAAATAAATGCGAAATGAAAAAAGAACCAATTATACAAGAAGATGTTGCAGCATCTTTTCAAAAAGCTGTGGTAGAAGCTGTGGTTGAAAAAACGTTTCTTGCTATAGAGAAACTTGGTTTAAATAAACTTGCCCTTGCAGGAGGAGTTGCAGCAAATACTAAACTTAGAAGTAGAATGCAAGAAGAATGTGATAAGAAAAATATAATTCTTCAATACCCTTCTATGGTTTTATGTACGGATAATGCAGCTATGATTGGTGCAGCAGGATATAATGAATACATTAGCGGAGTAAGACACGGCATGGATCTAAATGCAATTCCAAATCTTAAATTAACAGATAAGGATATTTAATAGGAATTTAGCTAGGAAAATGAGATAATTTTAAAAAGTATAAAAGTATAAAAGTATAAAAGTATAA
>JAOZKH010000032.1:20457-22522 GCA_029935405.1 Vallitaleaceae bacterium
TAGGAAAATGAGATAATTTTAAAAAGTATAAAAGTATAAAAGTATAAAAGTATAAGAAAAACACAGTAATATGTAAGATAGTATTACTGTGTTTTTATATAGAATTACTTTTCACAAGTACTTTGTGTAACTATTGCTATTTGTTGCTAGATATTTGTAGGTGGGGTGAAAGTTCTTTTGGCCATTTCATCATCAAGAGTATACAACATTGACGGATCGTCTTGTGCTCGCTTTAGTTTTTGTACTAATGACTTAAATGTAGACATTTCTTCAACTTGTTCATCAATGAACCATTTCAAAAAACTAATTGTTGCATGTTCTCTTTCTTCAGTTGCAATATCCATAAGAAAATAAATCCGGTCAGTTACAATTTGTTCGTGAGCAACAGTAAACTCGAAAAGGTTTAATATGTTATCATATTCCATTCTTGGCTCATCAAATGATTGCATTATAACTCTAGCATCCATTTCATTTAAATAATAAAAAAACTTCATTGCGTGAAATTTTTCTTCCTCAGCATGTGCAATAAAAAAGTTGGCTATGCCATCAAGATTCAGCTCATAAGCATAAGCTGCTGCTGCAAGATATAGATGTGATGAATAAAATTCTAATTTTATTTGTTCATTTAGTTCATCAATTAATCGTTGACTTAACATAATTATTTTCTCCTGTTCTTAAATTTATTATTTTTATACGCTTTATTATATCATAAAATAATAGTATACTGTGTAAATAAGTAGTGAGGAGAAAATTATGTTTAAATCAGTTATTATTTTAGCTGCAGGGCAAGGCAAAAGAATGAATACAGACAAGAATAAACAATTTATGGAAGTGGAAGGGAAACCGATATTAGCTTATACTATAGAAGCTTTTTTGAAGACGAATATAATTGATGAAATAATTATTGTAATAAATTCATCAGAAATAGAATTGATAACAGAGAAAGTACTAAAAAAATATTTTAAAAAAAAATATAGCGAATTTAAAATTATTATAGGTGGTGAACAACGTTATAACTCGGTATATAATGGATTGAAATCGTTAGATGAAAAGTCTGAATATGTTTTGATACATGACGGAGCAAGACCGTTAGTAAGTACATATGAAATCAATAAATCAATAGAAGGACTAGTGGTAAACGGTGCATGTGTATTAGGAGTGAAAGCGAAAAACACATATAAACAAGTTGATAATCAGTTAAATGTGATAAACACGATTCCAAGAGAAAGTTTGTATTCGATATTAACGCCTCAAAGTTTTCATAAATCTATTATAGTAGCAGCATATAATCTGGGAATTAATGATGCAATAGGGATTACTGACGATGGTATGATGGTTGAAAAATTTGGAGAAATACCTGTGAAAATTATTGAAGGTTCCTATGAAAATATTAAAATAACCACACCGGAAGACTTGATTTTAATGAAGAAAATAATTGAAACAAGAAAGAAAAAAAGTAAATGATAAAAATTATTGACAATGTGATTTGATTTATGATATTATATCATTCGTTGCAATAAACAATACTATATAACTTAGAAGAAACGGATTGAATTCTAGCGTTCTATAAGTTGGATTATAAAAATGTATTGTATATGACCAACAACACGAAAAACGAACTTTTAAAATGATAATATTACATTTCTTGGTTAAGAAAATACTTGACAGTAAAAGTTAATTATGATATCTTAATTAAGCGTTCAAAAACGAATGAACAAGATATGGAGAGGTGTCCGAGTGGCTTAAGGAGCTGGTCTTGAAAACCAGTGATCCCGAAAGGGACCGTGGGTTCAAATCCCACCTTCTCCGTTATCAAAACCACCTACAACATGGTGGTTTTATTGTTCTTATGCTATAGCATTTTTTGTTAGCGAAATGCGATGTAGTGATTAGGGCGTTTGGAGAAGTACCCAAGCGGCTGAAGGGGCTCCCCTGGAAAGGGAGTAGGTCGTTAATAGCGGCGCGAGGGTTCAAATCCCTCTTTCTCCGTAGCACAATAAAAATAAACACAAAAAGTTGACAAACAAGCGAGGATATGATAGACTATTCTTCGTTGACCAAAAAG
>JAOZKH010000137.1 GCA_029935405.1 Vallitaleaceae bacterium
ATCAGTATATCGTTAATATACAATTTCGAGCCACTTTCTATCAAACCTTCTATTACAACACTTTGACCTTCTACTACTTCTGATACACTAGGACTATCTATCTGTAACATTGGGCTTTCAGTATCTGTTGTAAAATAAATAGTTTCCTTAGTTGTATCTTTGTTTTGATTACTTGATATAAATTCAATACTATGATTTCCATCTTCTAATTCTAGATTAATTACAAATTCTTTATCATTCTTAACTTCTATAAAGTACTCTCCATCTACATGGACTATTGTATCTACCACTTGATTACTATTTAACTCAATACTTATATCACTCTTTGTAAAATAATACTGATTGTTATTATAGACATATTCATCTTGATATTCTAAGTATAATATTGCCGGATTAGCTTGTTGTCTGATAAATGTTTCTGATTTAATTTCTTGCCCCATATGTTTTGTTACTATATCATCTGCACCGTTTATTGTTCTTACTGGCGTGATTCCAATAGTATATGCTCTATTTGTAGGCATAGAATAAAAATATTCATTTCCCTCTGCATCAACGCCTGTATACTCATTTCCAAACACTGTAGTAAGTTCATTCAATTTAATGTCTTTATAGCCACTTAACGCACTGCCTGCATTATCATATACTGTCAAGTAATACGCTATATCATCACCTTTATCTAAATGATCCCAAGTTGCTTCTAACAGGCCATTTCCCAAGTTATCAATTTGTATATTAGAAACATTTCCAGGCTTATTAACATCTACTATAGTAATAACAGTATTTGATGTTATATCGTCAAATCCGTAACTTGGGTGAGCAATGCTTGCTCTTAATGTGTAATTTCCTTCCGGTAAACTTGGTAGTAAATCTAACTCCACTGTCGCCGAAGCTCCATCTAAATTACTCTCAATAGCATACTCAGTTCCATTTTCGTGTACAAGAAATACTGTTACTAATGCATCTTCACTGTTAATTGAAGTGTAGGTAACGTTTAATGTCTCTCCATTTCTATTATAATCAAGAGCTGTTAACTCAGGTAATGCTTCAGCTTCATACATAGAGCCTTTTTCAAGAGGCTGATCTGACTCGACTGTGTATGTACCTGTTAATGGATTTATTACTGAAATATATATATAATTTAGTTCTTCTCCTGAAGGACTGTTTTCAGCTGTAATTTTTCTTACCATATAATTCACGTTTTCAACAAGTTCTACTTCTGTACCATTTGGGTCACGTAGCGTTAACTCAGGTATTTCTCCTACAAATTCTAATTCAAATATAACACTATCTTGTCCATCTGCAATAAAGTCATAGGTACTGCCTGTTGCATCTGCAACGACATACATACCATCTAATGATCCATCTACTGATACAAATGCAGATTCAGAATCTCCTAGTTTTCGGATATTACTACCAATAATTAATCTTCCGTCATTCATTTCCCCTTCATATATTGCATTTTCCGGTAAATTCACAGAAGTCAACTGATCTAATCCAAAAATTTCTTCTCCATCAGAGAATGATATTCCTTCACCATATACATATGTAATACCAACACCTATACCGATAATTTCAATATCACCCCATATTTTTTCAGTACTTAACCCTAATTCAGCACTTCCAACTTCCATCCCTCCAACAAACCATATTTCTTCAGGAATTTCTATAGAAGCAGAGACCTTTCCTTCAAAGTAGAATTTATATCCTCCGCCTTTTACAGGAATTTCTCCAATGAATATACTTGCAGATCCTTCAATTACATCAAATAAACTGACAGTAGCTCCACAAGCAAAATGAATTGGTTTTACCCATTGCAAGTCAATATATGCTTCTTTTAAAATCTTCATGCCACCTTTAAACTCGAATTCTCCATATAAAGAGAATCCATTTTTTGATACCTCTGCACGAAAGTCACCTTCCATTGCAGGTACTACGTATAAACCTAACAACATAATGATAGTTATAGGTTCTTTATCGCTTCTTCCTTGAAGATTTTTAACACCACCACCAACTTTATTGATAAACACTACAGGTACTGGCATCACAAGCGGTACTCCTGGTTTAAATCCACCAGATAATTCAATATGATCTAGTTTTAAGTCGTTATTAACCTTTACAATTGATACAAATGCATGTGCTTCTACTAATTCTAAATCTACATCCGCCTGAAAGGTATATTCTCCTTCAATTGTATTAATTGATGCATACGCGTAAATACCTTGTTGATCTTCTCTATCTTCTTCAGATCCAAAGGGTAAAGTTATCATGATTTCACCTTCTGCATCTATCCCAATAAATTTAACGCTATCATATAAAAAATCATCTTTATATTTTTTTCCAAATAATACTTTTTTAACTTCTATGCTTACTCCTACTGAATTACGATCCCCTTCATCCTCTGCTTCACCTGTTATAAGCGATATGACAGTAATCAATAATTCTGGAGAAGATAAAACGATATCTAAAATCATTCTTCCTTTTTCAGCCGGCGTTGCACTTGATGAATCAATTAACTCAGTTACTTTTATAGATAATCCATCATCACATAGAATCAACGCCCGTAGCTTGCTAGACATTTCAACACGTGTATCATGTTTATCAATAGCTTTATACTTAGCTTTTCTTTCATCATCAGTTAAAAATAAGTCTTGCATTGCCTCGTAAATAGCTTCTTCTTTTTCCTCTTCACTTAATTCCTCTTCATCTTCTTCGACAGGAACATCTGCTCCAAATGGAACCACAACTTTTAAACTTCCTCCAAAGGAAGCTCCTTCATCTAGTAATATTACGCTCTTTATCTCTACATTAAAACCGTCATAAAAAGTATTAACGACTGTTCCTATAGCATTAATCGGATTAAAAAAATCGATAACTATATTTTGCTGATCATTTTCTTCTATAGGCTCAACCCATTCAGGATTAATCTCATATAATGCTTCATCTTCTTCGCTTTCTTCATCAATAATTTCTTCGATTGTGTAATCTGTCCCATCTACAAGATAGGTATAAAAATGCCACCACCAAAACTCATTACTACCAACTATCTGTAATGTACCATCTCCATCTAAGGTGATTAGATCGCCAATTTTCTTAACTTCAAGAGGCTCATCTTCCCCTTTATAATTGATTACTGAATTAATAATCGCATTTTGTTCTGTGGTAACAATCTTGTACACTTTATTGTTGTTATCATCCGTAATTTCTCTAACATCTCCGATTATATCAATTACCACTTCTTTACTTTTTTTAATTGTCTCTAATTCTTCTTTAGAATCTGCTACATCAATAGTATATACAAACTCATCACCTACTTCTGTTTTCTCAATATACAACACACCATACTTTCGTGATTTATATATTGTATCATCTGAAAAAGTAATCGCTTTTGAAGATGGCGTTTGAATAACACCAAGATTTGTATGATCAAGCTTAAATGTATAATCACCAACTGATGTTTCTTCTGATAACGTATCTTCATATAATAGTATTTTTATTTGCTCATTATTAATTATAGATACACTTTCATCAGGTATTTCTATAGTATTGTTTTTATTATCAACTAAATATAATTCCCAGAGTCCCTTATCTGTTAATAAATTAAATCCTTTACCTGTAATACTAAATTCTCTGTATCCTTTATAATACACTGTATCTGGAGCTACTTGTTCTATAGTAATCTCAGGTTTTTTTCCACTAATATCAGGCATTAAGACATAATCATACCCACTAATTCCTGTAGAAGTATTATCTGATGTAACGGTTATGTTAATAGCTTCACTTGTATATTGCATCTGATTGACTGGTTTTAATTTAAATTCAACATTTCTTATTTCACCTTTTTCAATAAGTGGGATTTCTTTAACAAGAACTTCTCCATCACCTGCTAAAAATGCAGATTCCTTCGCATATAGTGCTATATTTACGTTAGTTAAATTTTCTGAGTTTGACATAGAGTTATCTATCGTTGCCGTTACTGTTATTTCTCCTTCTTCATACCCTGTTTTTGCTACATTTAGCGTTAATTCATCTGGTGCATTAACTAATACTGCAAACTCAGAATTAGAATCATAGTGAGAAAAATCTCCAATGCCATAAAAAGTTTCAAATACTCTTGTTTCTCCTACTGCTAAAGCTTCTTCAGCAAAATAATAGGCAACTGCACTATCGGCTCCTTCATATACATTATCTGTTGTTGTAAAATCAAGGGTATTATCTATATTAATAGCCCATTTAGATTCAGATAAAGTATTATAATGAGCAAACACAACTTTTTCTGGCGCTTCAACACCCCAACCTTTTATAAAACCGTATCCGACAATGTTTGGTGCAATTTCATCATCGCTAGTTCTATAAAAATCTGGAATTGAAGAACCTGTTAATTCTGTTTCTGTTGAAATAGTATCTGTTCCTACTGTAAACTTAGTGCCATCATTACTTCCTAATTGCGTGTCTAGTAGTATACGATTTCCAACAAGTTTCGAACTTTTACCAGTGTTAGTCACTTCATATCTAATTCTAACATTTCCCACATTTGGATGTTCAGGGTCTTCTATAATCTCAAGAGCTTGTTTAACTTGTAATGTTCCAAGTTTCCATTCAGCTACTGTTAATGCACCATCAGATGTAGTAAAGTATTCATATATTCTTGAACTCATTCCACTATATGTATTTCCAAAAATATAATCCTCGCCATCAACTCTAAATGTTGTATAAGAAGTTTCCGGGTCATTATTTCGTTCAAACAATAACTTTTGATTATTGTCCGTATCTTTTTGTGGAACTCCTTCTAACGTTCTAATTATAAACCTTCCATCTCGCTTATCTATTAAATATTCAATAAATGGATTATAACCTCTCACCACATTTTCTTCATTTACCATAGCATGTATAATAGGACTGCTATCAATGGTAACCATGACAAATAAAATTATAACTGCTATTATTCGCATTAATGTTTTTTTCTTCATTTTATTCTCCTATCTAGCCATAAATATTTTGTAAAATCTAGTGTTAAAGTCTTTATCGTATACAAGTATTGAATACCACCCTGACTCATTCACGTTAATAACGTTACCGTCTAATAGTTTACCTGATTGTTTTACCTGCGTTTTACTATAACCACCTTCTAAATAATATATACGTTGAGATTCATGAACATTATATGTCTCTATAATTATTTCTTCACCTAACATAAACACCTTATACCCCGGATTAAATCCATTTATACGAACTATTAATGGTTGATTTGGATCAAGTATCTCAACTATCATTTTTCTTGACCTATGATTACCAATATCATCAAAAACTGTAAAGATAGCTTCATATATCCCTCCAACATTAAAATTAACATCTTCAGTATTTACTTCAATACGGTCTACATCAACACTATCTGCAGATGCTAACAACGCAAAGTTATAGTCAACATCCCCAAGGGAAATCATTGGTACCTCATCATTAGTAAAAATAATATTAGGCGCTTCTTTATCTATATAATCAACAACTGTTTCTACAATTGTTTGATTGCCTGCTAAATCTTTAATAACAAAATATCTTCCGTGACTATACGTAAATGTATATGTATAACTGTCATTAACCTCTATTGTAGTAACATTTTCTCCTATAACTTCAAAAGTTTCATCTGATGTTAAAGTCACAATAACATTTTGGTTTGTTTTTGTCGTTATTGAATACTCCGCCTTTATCACTGGTGAATCTTTATCTATATTATTAACTACCGCTACTATAGTTGTTCTGTTTCCTGCTATATCAGATACAATAAAACTATATTCTCCATTTTCTGTAAAAACTTTATATGGTCTATTAAAGTTATTAACAATATGAATATCTTCATCACTAGATAATGTTACAACAACAGGTTTATTAGTCATTGTTTCAGTCGAATATACTACTGAAACTTCAGGTGGATCTTGATCAATTCCTGTAAGTTCTATGACTTTTTCAC
>JAOZKH010000138.1 GCA_029935405.1 Vallitaleaceae bacterium
AATGATTATTCTATGGTGCTTTTATAATAAAACTGCTAAAGTATCATCATAAGAAGAAATAGTAAGTAAGGAGCGCTTATGTTAAAGATTGAAAATTTGGGCAAAATATATGGACAAGGAGAAGTGTCAGTAGAAGCTCTCAAAGAAATAGATCTGTATATTGAAAAAGGTGAATTTATTTCTATAATGGGTCCTTCAGGTTCAGGAAAGTCAACATTAATGAATATCATTGGTTGTCTAGACAGAGCAACTAGTGGTTCGTATTCTTTAGATGATGTGGATGTTGAAGCCCTTGATGATGATTCCTTAGCACTAATTCGAAACAAGAAAGTTGGATTTGTATTTCAGTCCTTTAATCTATTGCCACGTATATCTGCACTTAAAAATGTAGAATTACCAATGGTTTATGCAGGAATACATTATAAAGAACGAAAGCAAAAAGCAATCGATGCTTTGACAAGACTAGGTTTAGCAGATCGCATGCATCACAAACCTAATGAAATGAGTGGTGGTCAAAAGCAAAGAGTAGCTATTGCAAGGGCATTAGTTAATAAACCGGCTATTATTCTTGCAGATGAGCCAACGGGAAATCTCGATTCGGTTACATCAGAAGAAATCATGGAACAGTTTCAGCAACTTAATGATGAAGGTGTTACTGTTTTGATTGTAACGCATGAGCCAGATATTGCAAAACATACAAAAAGAATTGTAACTTTTGCAGATGGCTATCTTGTAAGTGACACGATTGTAGACAAACCACTAAGCGCCACAACGATATTAAAAGAAAAAAAACAAGCACTAGATAAATCATTAGGAGGACAATAGAATGAATAGTTTACAAAAAGTAGTATCAGTTATAGTTAGCCCAACAAAGGCTTTTGAGGGAATTAGAGAAAAACCGACAGTATTATTACCAATAATATTAATTATTTTGCTTCCGTTAGCATATACAGTTGTTTATTGGAGCAAGCTTGAACCATCAATAATAGTGATTTTGGAAAATCAATCAATTGCAATGGGAATAGAGCCTACAAAAGAGTACTTAGATCTTCAAATAGCAATAACGAAGTATTCATCTTATGCAACGGGGGTTGGTATTCTAATTGGAACATTGATTTCAGCCCTATATTACTTTATTTGTTCTAAAATTGCAGGTACAGAAGCTAAATATAAGGAAATATTCTCATTAGTATTACATGTTGGAATGATTTCAATGTTAAGTTATGTATTGAATTTTATATTATCTGCTATGAATATAGATGTTACAACAAGCATTACATCAGTTGCTAGCTTTTTGCCTATATCGATGTCGGCTAGCATATTATATGGCGTGTTATCAACAGTAGAACTATTTAATGTATGGTCATTGATCATTATGGTAATAGGCTTACAAGTAGTTGTGAAAATGTCAAAGAAAGCAGCCATTATTTCAGTTTCAATAGCTTATGGATTTACAATATTAATGATTACAGTTTCGACGATGTTAGCAAACATTACTGGAGCATTAGGATAAACGAGGAGAATAATCATGAAAAAAAAGTTATTTATAGGTGGAGCTATTATTATATTCATTGTTGTAATGGTGGTTTTAAATCAAAATAAATCAGAAGATTCTAACGGAGGTTTTTTTTCTGGAGGAAATGCTCAACAAGTTGAAGCTACAATTGCTACGAGCGGTGATATAACATCTAGCATATTAGTGACAGGCGCAGTTAAAGAAGTCACCAAAAAAGAAATTATGGCTACTGCATCATTAAAAGTTACAGGTGTTATGGTTGAAGTTGGAGACACTGTATCAGAAGGTGATTTATTATATACTGTGGATTTATCAAGTATGGAAGAAGAACTAATTCAACTAAGACTTAATAGAGAGATTCAAGCCTTACAATTAGAGAAAGTTCAAAGTGTCGCAACGACTTCTAGTGCAACAGGGGCAAAAATTGCTCTTGAATTAGCAAAGTTAAATGTGACAGGTGCAGAAGGTCTTTACAATTCTCAAGTGGAAAGTTTAGAGAAAAATAGAGAATTATTCAATGAAGGAATTATATCAAGCAACGAACTTGAAATGTTGGAAAAAAGTGTAAATGATGCAAAGTCTCAAGTGGATATTGCAAGGTTGAACTTTGAAAGAAGTGAATCAGATTTAAACCAACTTTATAGTGCAAATAATTCATCTAGCAAATCATTAGAAATAGATATTGCCATACAACTTAAGAATCTTGAAGGTATGGACTTAAATATAACTAAAATAGAAAAACAGATGATAGATATCACAGAAGCTACAAAGGCGACAATTTCAGGTACAGTTACATTTAAAGGTATTGAAACAGGTGATATTACAATGACAAATACTAGGTTATTTCAAATAATGGATATGAATGATTTGATTGTAGTAGCAAATGTTAGAGAATATGATATCCGACAAATGAATATAGGTCAGGAAATTATCTTTACAGGAGATGCAATTAGTGATGATGTTGATGTAAAAGGAAAGTTATCTTATATAGCGCCAGTTGCAAGTTCAGTAGTTATTAACGGGCGACAAACAACAGGTATTGAGATCAAAATGTCAATAGATGCCGGAATAGAATATTTAAAGCCAGGATTTACGACAGATTGCGAAATAACAACAGAGTCAGTTGATAATGTTGTTATTGGTAACTTTAATATGTTTAAAGAAGATATAGACAATAATAAAATCGCCTATGTAGTAATAGATAATGTAATTGAAGAACGTAAGATTGAAACAGGCATTGCATCCGATTTTGAAATGGAAATTATAAGTGGCGTTGAATCAGGAGATATTATAGTAGTAAATCCATCATTTGCATTAAAAGACGGTATGAAAGTTGAGATAACTAATGACCTAGAAAGTACTGACGACCTAGAGAATATGAGTGAATTAGAGGAAGAAGGTAAGTAATATGCATTTTAGTGAAAATTTTATACAAGCATATTTAAGCCTTACAACGAATAAACTTCGCTCAATTTTAACTATGCTTGGCATTATAATGGGTGTGTTTTCCGTAGTTGCTATTATGGCGATAAGCAACGCCGCACAAGTATTTATGGCATCAGAGTTTAATAAACTTGGTGCAAATACAATCTTTGCCCAATATGCTGGAGATGGAGAAAATACTGCAGAATATCTTACCCTTAAGGATCTTGATAATATTAAGGAAGGTATGCCAGAAGTTCAAAACATAACAGCAGCGCAAGTGTTTGGTTCAGGTATTCGTACTGAAGACGGAACTAGAGATGCTCAGTTAATAGGTACAACTTCTCAATATACAAGCTTTCAAGTAATGGATTTTGCGGCAGGGAGATTTTTATCATCTTCTGATATTGCGGGAAATAGAAGAGTGGCGATAGTTCCTGATAGTTATGCAAAAGAATACTTTGGAACTAACGATGTACTTGGAGAAGAGATTCATTTATATAATTATTATGGCGACATTATGAAGTTTAAAATAGTAGGTGTTTTAAGTACAGAAGATAGTTTGTTCTCATCAATGCTTGAAGGATTTGAGATGCCAGTGGAAGTAATAGTTCCGATTACAACGGCCCAAGATTTCTTTGGTGATAAGTATATCAATCAAATCCAAATATCTATCGAAGAAGGTGTAAACCTTAAAGGTGCAGGCGAAAAACTAGTGCGTTTATTAGAATTTACACATCAAGCAGAGGATAAATATTTTGCGACTAGTGTTGAAGAAATTCAAAAATCAGTAGGAACTGTTTTAAATGTAATATCTTCTATATTGTTAGTTATAGCAATTATTACATTGGTTGTTGGTGGAATAGGAATTATCAATATTTTGCTGGTATCAGTAACAGAACGTATAAGAGAGATTGGCCTTAGAAAAGCCATCGGTGCAAAGAAAAGAGATATCGTAATGCAGTTTTTAACTGAATCCATTTTGATGACAGGATTTAGTGGTTTGGTAGGAATTATATTAGGCGTTGTTACAGGAGGTATTATTTCAAAAATTATTAAAATACCACCAGTAGTTGACATAAAAATAATTGTTATTACCTTTATGGGTTCTTTGGTATTAGGTTTAGTATTTGGCGTATATCCTGCTAAAAGAGCAGCAGATCTTGATCCGATTGAGTCGTTGAGATACGAGTAATATATTTAACTCAGGTTAATCAGTAACTCCACCTGAGTTACTGATTAAAGTATAGTTCAAAGTTAATATTATGATTCAAAGTCAATAATATGATTCAAAGTCAATAATATGATTCAAAGTTAATATTATGCTTTATAGTTTATATTATATTTCAAAGTCAATATTGTGTGCCATGTTAACATTATGATATGCTGGGTTTTCTGAAACGTCTTCGCCAAACCACTTTGGTGGGATAAAAGTATTTGCTTCTTCAAGAGAAGTAAACTCAACTTCAGCAATAATAAGCCCTTCATATTCCTTGTGAAATGTATCAAGTTCTATCATATATTCATTATAAGGTATATAATAACGTGTTTTGTCAATTATTAAACCTTCGGTTTTAAGTGAAAGTGCTTGGAATTCAGACTTTGAAAGTGAAAGTTCGAATTCTTCACGAGCGATTAAACCTTTCCCTTTAATTGTTAAAATAAAAACGTCTGCAAGTTGTCTGATTCTAATAACTGGACTTGATGAAATATATCCTTGTTTTATCGATTTTGAAGTAAAGCCTCTGAGATTATCAGGGGTTTTTTCTATTATAAATTTACGTTCGATTTCCATATTTTTTCCTTTCGTTACTGTATAGATTAAATTCCTTGTGTAAGTTTTAGTAAAATGATAAAATAATTATAACTTATTATATACTAGGAGGCCGTTATGAGTAAAGGTGCTGTTTTTTTAGCAACAGGATTTGAAGAGATGGAAGCGATTAATACTATAGATGTGCTTAGACGTGGAGGTATGGATATTGAAATTGTATCTATATCAGGGGTAGAATATATTGAAGGTGCTCATGGGATTGTAGTAAAAAGTGATTCATTGTTTTTTTCTATAGATTTTAGTGAATATGAGCTGTTTGTTTTGCCTGGAGGAATGCCTGGAACATCTAATCTAGCTAAACATGAAGGACTATGCGAACTGCTTAGAAAGGCAAATAGTCAAGAAAAAATAATTGCAGCGATATGTGCAGCGCCAACAATTTTGGCTCAGATTGGCATATTAGATGGTAAAAATGCCACTTGTTATCCTGGTTTTGAAGAAAAGTGTGCTAATACCAATATTCTTAACCAAAGCGTAGTTAAAGATGGAAATATCTTAACAGGTAAGGGCGCAGGAGTGGCAATAAAATTTGCATTAGAAATTTTAAAAGAGTTTGCAGATGAAAAGGAAGTTGATAAACTTCAAAAATCACTTTACATAGGTTTTTAATTATTATATAATTACATTGACTGTAATGCGTTTGTAAACCATCTTAGTCGTATTAAAGGTTTTTTTGAATCAGAATATTAATGAAATTATTACAATGAGCTATTAGCATATAATGATTTGGAAGAAGCTATTAATAAACTGGTTCATTAGTATCTTGCTGACTTGTTAAACTAAGTTTTCAAAATATAAACCTAAGAAAATGATTAGATAAAAATTAATTAAATTAAATAAAATTAAAAGGGAAGGAAGTATGATTACTAGCTTCTAAATCATACAAAGGTATAATTAAAAACATGAAAAATTTCAAAGTATTAAGCATGTTGTTAGTATTAGTTATGACATTAAGCTTATTTGCAGGATGTAATAGCGAAGAAACTGACAAAACAGAAGACACAAAAGTTGAGACACAAGAACCAGCAGCTGAAGAAGAAGTTGTTGAAGAAACACCTGACGTAGAAGAAGTGGTTGAACCTGAACCAAAATCTAT
>JAOZKH010000139.1 GCA_029935405.1 Vallitaleaceae bacterium
ATCAAGGAACAAAGAGGCTATGCCTCGTCCGCTTGCGGTTGTTTACGGAAGGAAAATATCCTTGACATTTTACGGCAGTCTTCTAGCCATAAAATTCAAATATGGAATTTTCCTGTATCAAGGAACAAAGAGGCTATGCCTCGTCCGCTTGCGGTTGTTTACGGAAGGAAAGTGCCTTTGACTAATTTAATTATAAAAACAGAAAAATTTAATATAAAACATGCTAATACAAACAACAATAAACTGATCTATGTATATTTAACGATTTATTCTATAATTAGTTTTCTTACACTTACCAAATTTCCTCTTGTCCATTCTGATGAAGCCTGGCTTGCAGGTTTATCTAATAATTATATGAACCTAGGTACGATTTTTGTTTCAGAGCCATTTTTTGACCTTGTTCCAAGAACAATTCATAGCATAAAATCTTTATATCATATATTGCAATTACCTTTTATAGTTACTTTGGGCTATTCAATAACAAGTGTACGTCTATTAAGTTTATTCGCTGCAATACTTGCATTGTTGTTCTTCTATAAACTTCTAATCGTACAGAACATTTCACATATTAATTGTTTAATTTATACAATTTTATTATCCTTAAACTTACAATTTATTTATGCTAGCCATTTTGCAAGACAGGAAATGTTGTTGTTTATGATATTATGCGCTTCACTATATATATATACTAAAGAAGCCTATAAAACCAATAAAATTACTTATAAAACAATTCGTAATCTATCAATTATCATTGGAATATCCATAGGTTTGCATCCTAATGCATTCATTATTGCCTTTATGATTGGCCTTTTATTGTTAAAAGATTTAATAACTTCTAAAGTTACTTATAAACAACTATTATTATTTGTTTTGATATTAGCAGGCTTTGCAAGCTTTCATATTCTAATAAGTCTGTGGGCAAATCCTGAATTCTTCAGCGAATATCTGACCTATGGGCAAACTCTCGAAGTTAATGCTGCTCCTATTTCTCGTTTTCAAAACTTTATTGACTTTTACCTTAAACTTTTTTATCAAATATCTGGAACCTATTATATTCCCCCTATGAAAGTCATGTATTTGTTATGCTTATGTATTAGCGTCATTATTACGATTACTTATATTTATATAAGAGTAACTCATAAATTATCTAATAAGGCTTATCATTTTACTAATAGTCGAATATTTGATTCAATTCTTATGATTATTGCCTATAATATTGCTATTTTTATCATAGGCAGATTTAATACCACATCAATACTTTTTGCTATTTTACCTATGTACTTATTGCTATTTTATATATATAAAATAGTTTTTACATCATTAGCAAAACTCAAATCAAATTCATATAAACTTGCTATTCCTTACATTTATATAGCTGTATTGATTTTACTTATATTTGCTTCTTATAGATCTCTTCAAGTTGAATATAGTCATACGACTGATAATAATTATGAACAATATCTTACAACTATAAAATCCCATATTGATGAGGATTCAATCATTCTTGGTAACTTAAGTAGTGGTTTTGCTTTTAATAATAATGAGTTTTATGATATAAGAAATTTAAGCTACTTAGAAAACGAAACGTTAGAAGATTATATTACCGCAAGAAATATTAATACTATTATTTATTATGAAGAATACGACTATATTCACAGAAATCAACAATGGGAAATTTTATATGGTGATGACGAACCATATTATAATGATCTAAATACTTTTCTAACCGAAAAAGCCACCATAATACACACCTTTGAAGACATGTATTATGGTAGCCGTATTATTCGTTATCTTGGTGATTACCCTTGGAAAATATATATTTACCTTGTTGATTAAACAAAACTTGCTCAACTAATATTCCTACAATTGCAACTAATACAATTCCAGCATAAGTGCCTTTTACATCTCCAAAAGCTCTACGTTCATACATGAACCATCCGATACCTCCAAGTGCACTGATAGCACCAAATATCATTTCAGCACTAATCAATCCACGCCATCCTCTAGACCATCCTATTTTCAAACCTGTTGCAATTGATGGTAGACTTTCTGGCATTAATACATATCTAAATAATTGTATATCACTTGCACCATTATTATGTGCTGCTTCAATCAAAGATCTATCAATTTGGTGAAACCCCATTTTTAAGTTAAGATAAAAGGACCAAATAACTGCATGTATGATAATAAGTAGTACTGCATCAACGCCAACTCCAACCCATAAAACCACCACTGGTAACATGGCTATTCCAGGTAAAGGATGAAATATTGATGCAAACACTTCAAACAGTCCTTGAAATACAGGATAAAAGTAGTCAAGGTAAGTTATCACTATGCCAACAATAACAGAAATGCTAAGACCTAGAACAACCAATCCTATTGATTGAATTAACTGTAACAATAAGTCTTTGTATATTAAACCATTAATTAAATATATGATTACCGAGCTAGGAGTAGGTAATAGCAATTCATTTACTAACCCAGTTCTTGCTATTATTTCCCAGAAGACTACCAGTGCAATAACCCATGTGATTTTTATTTTTGCCATATTATTCCCACGTCACTTCTTTTTCAGTATATATCTTACTAATATATCCAGTATCAGCCATAAATTTGATGAATTTATCAACACCTTTTACGTATGTGCCATAAGCCATTCCATCTTCAGCAAGATACTCAGTTAGAATATCTTTATCAAGTTCATAGCTATTTGCCAATTGAGTTAATGTTTCCTCATCTATCTCATTCAATAGTTCTATACTTTTGTTCAATGCTTCATTAAATTTGTTATAAACCTTTGTATCATTGTGAAAATTCTCTCTACAAACTCCAACAATAAAAGTAAATTCACCTTTCGTACCATCAGTTCCAACTGTTAACAAATGATTATCTTTATTTTGAAGTTCCTGAAAAAGAAATGGTGGTGACGTATAATGTCCTACAATTTCAGTTCCTGCATTAAGGGCTAATACACCATCTGGATGTTTCATAGAAATCAATTGTTTGTCAAATATAGTTGCATCTCCTAATTGATCTTTTGCTGTCATCGACAGTAGTATATGTTGTATACTTCCTGGTTGCGGTAATGCAATTTTACCTTGCCCAACTAGTTCTTCTAAAGTATTAATTGAAGAATCATTTACTACAAGTCCTAGAGGGCTTTCAGACAAGCCACTAATTATTTTCCATTCCATTCCATTATCTACACCTATTAAAAATGGTGGGATCCCCATAAATCCTACATCAAGGTCATCACCAAGCATTGCTTCACGAATAGCTGCTGTATTAGCTAACTTAATCCATTCCACCTCATACTCATCTCCAAGAGCTTCTTCTAATAATCCATTTTCTTTCATGACCTGTAAAGGTGCATAGGCTAGTCCGTACTGTTCTGCAATTTTAATAGTTTTAACTTCTTTGTTACACCCTGATAATGTTAATATTGTTAGAACTACAGTTATTAAAATCAATATTTTTTTAGTATTTTTCATTTGAAACCTCCTGTATTATTTTTCTTAAGTAATTATTTTTCTAACATAATTATTTTTATTATAATTAGTATGTATAATATGATTATTACCATCAATATCTTTCACTACCAATACTTTATATAATTCATCAATATTCTTAATCAATTTCTCTCTAGTTTTACCAGTTACAATTACATAACCACCTCTAGCTGTAGCATTTTCTATTTTTCCTAGTTCATCACCTATTTTGATATTAAAACCACATTCTAGTACACCTTCGCATGATAATACGGTTTTTTCTTTAGGTATATAAGCAATTTTACAAGATTTGACAAAAAATAGCTGTACAGATAAATGTATGTCATTATTTAAAACCTGAAAGTTCTTTAGAATATCTGTGTCTGCAATCAGACCAAGTTCTTTATTAATCTGAGCAGTTAATATATCAAAGCCTGTAACAACAGGCATAAAGGAAGCTTCAAAAGCACCTCCTATTCGACAAGCTATTTCATTAACCATAATACCTTTTGCACCAATTAAAAATTGAAAATAAATCGGTCCATTATGTATCTCAAAAGCTTTAACAATTTTTTTAGTTATATCAATCAATTCTTTACCATATCGATCCATATGTATAGAGGGTATCTCATGGGAGAGGCAAATTCCTATCTGCTCTTTGTTATCAAAAGTTACCCTATCACTTATTGTTAATACTGTCGTTATATCATTCACAACCCATCCGCTAATCGTCACTTCATCATGAGGATAGTATTGCTCTACTAAGATTTCATCTGTTCTACTATATTCAATCACTTGATTGTAGTAATCTATAGCTAAGTTTGATTCATCTAACAAAAATATACCACGTTGCCCCTGTGAATCAACAGGTTTAACCACAATAGGACCTTTTAACTCTTCTAATGCTGCATCATTATATCCCTTTCTATAAACGATATAATCTACAGTATTTATATTGTGTTCGTTAAACGTTTTCTTCATATGAATTTTATTTGTAACACAAAGTGCAGTATTATAGTTAAGCATCGTTGGCAGTTTAAGTAGTTCACTTACATAAGCACTAGTTAAAACCGGCTGATCTGTACCTAAAGTCATAACTCCATTAATATTTTCAGCTTTAGCCACTTTTAGAACTGCTTCCATATCAAAAGTACTAACAAGATAGCTTTTATCTGCAATTTTATGACCTATAGACTGTTCTAAGTAATCACATACAATCACTTCATGACCTAATTCTTTAGCTTTTGTAATGCCTGCTAGCTGTGCTTTTGAACCACCTAACATTAGAAGTTTCATTTAAAAATCTCCTTAATTTCATACTGTTTATACTTCGCAAATCTATGATATAACTTACTAACAACAGTATAATTTAATATTACATTTATCATTAGTATAATCAATCTCCATAAATTATAATGTGAACTTTCGCCTTTTGTCAATTGTTTAATTGGAATATTTCCAATATTTTTTGTTATTTGAAGCGTCCTAGCTGATATATATACCTTTGGACTAGTATCAGCACATATGAAATCTATAGTTTCTTTATCCATAATTCTAAAACTTGTTAATCGTAGCCCATATGGTTTTTTCATTAAAATAAAAAACAAAATTTCTTTGATTCTTGTCCCCAATTCTCTATATGGTTTTTTGTGTTTATCCACAGTTACTCCATAAACTACTGAATAACTACTATCCATTGCCTTAAAAAGAGCTATAATCGATTGAGGATTATAGCTTAAATCATCATCAATGGTCACAACATATGGAAAACTTGCTTGTCTAATACCTGCAAGAGTAGCATTTTGTTGCCCACTATTATTTCTAAGTATTATGCCGGTAACATGATTATATTTACTACAAAGATTTTCAAGTACAACTGCCGTATCATCTGTACTTGAATCATCAACAACAATTAGCTCATACTGTATATTATTCTCAGTAAGAGCTTTATTAATATGTTCATAAGAATTATAAAGATTATAACTTCTATTATAAGTCGGCATAACAATAGATATCATTTTTTCACCTACTTCATTATTACTAAATAATCTTTTGTTAGCTTAACAACTTTTTCTAATTGATTAATAGTAAGTTGTGGATATATGGGTAATCTAATCAAACGTTTTCCAATATTTTGTTCTGCTTTAAAGTTTTTACTATCCTTTATAAATTTTTTACCCATTTTACTTTCATGTAAAGGAATAAAATGAGTCCTTGTTTCAACATCTGATTCAAGTAAAAATTTTCTAAACTTTACTGCATGCTCTACTTCACTAAATACTAAAAAAAACAAATGTCCATTTACTTCATCATAGGATTTATTACTACAATATACTTGATCATTAACATCTAATTCCTTAATTAGTTTT
>JAOZKH010000140.1 GCA_029935405.1 Vallitaleaceae bacterium
ATCCATCTTTCTTAGAGTATATAGTTCAAGGGGTGACAAATCGACGTAGGCTCCCCGTCAGGTTGTCACCATGACAGGTTTTTAAGCCATTTTATGACTGAAAATCTGGCTTTATTAGCGGCTTCTAGGCTACTTCCATCACCATTTTCAAACAAATCAACCTCACTAATATCTATATTAGGAATTAGAATCTGAAAATAGTTAGATCGCTGTCCTCCCATCTCGTGGTACCTACTTTCGCGACTTATAAACCCAGCATTTATTAGATCATTTAATCCTCTTTGAACTGTTCTTTCACTTATACTACAATCAACTGCTATTCTATTTACACTTGGGAAACAAGTCATTTTTTTATCTGCTCTATTGATCAAATATAGAATAACTAACATGGCTCTTTTACTTAAATCTGTCATATATACTCTGTTTATGATTTCACTTTTATTCATATTTTCTTAGTCTCCCTAAAATACTTCTCGATTATTTTATTATAAATATCTACATTTTTCTCAAACAAAAATATATCTACTTCTTGATTTATATACCAAATATTTTCATCACCTATGCTACTTAAATCACTTTTTTCATTTATATCACTTATATCTTTATCCTTTGAAAAATTAATAACTGTGTTATACTTTTGATCCTTTAATTGTTCTTTTGCTTTTCTAAATTCTCTTATTTCTGTCGCTTTATCTCCTGCTACTAAGATAGATATATCCGAGTATTTTATTCCTTCTAATATCTTTTCTTTTAAAACCCCAACATCATAAACTATAACATCAAACACTTCGTTATTATTAACATCAACTCTTTGTAGTTGAATACCCTTATAGCTAAATGATTGATTCTTACTTTTCATTTTATAATGCTCTGCTATTAGCTCTAGATGCTCACTTTTATTTGCTTCTACATAACATACATTTGCACCTAGTGAACTTAAATACATAGCAAAGCTAATAGCTACTGTTGTTGTCCCAATTCTATGAAGTGCACCAGTAACACTTACAACCACTTGTTTTTCTTTAAAATTATATATTTGTTTTGGCTCTACCATTAACCCTAAATCAAATTTTTCTTTTATATACTGCTCACTCATACCCACTGTGAACACCATTTTTAATTCTTCTTTAAGTTCTGTTACTTCTGTTTTACTGACTATGTTAAAGGTATTTAGAGCGATTAGATTGTTAACCACTTCCTGATTAACTTCTTCCATATAAAAGCCCAATTTAACATTCTGATACTTGCTAAATACACTAACGATTTCAATGAGTTCTTCCTTTGAATCACTTAAAGCAAACAAATCAATGAATATCATTTCTATATGCCCAAGTTTGTTAATAGAATTGTTTAAAAACTCATTTAAGCTAAATTCCCCGATGTACTTTTTCACAAAAAGACCTTCTGTATCTATTAAAAAGTCTAGAATATTCATATTCTTATTACTAGTAAGATATAGTATCAATCTTCATCACCACTTTCTATCACTTCAAAAGCTTTTGGTATTTCGTATTCCATATTTCTTGGATCGTATTTAAACAACATAATAATTGCAAATATGATAATCACTATATATAAAATCGCTTCAAGTGCGTCTTTTTTCTTCATTTTATCTTCCACCTCTACTTCCAAAGTATTCAAACTTATATTCAGGTATTTCAAAATCTACTTTTAGTCGTTTTGATCCAACCATTAATAGTGCTTGTCCACGTTTTTTTTGAAGTAACAAGCTTTCCTCTGCATCTGTAAGATTATATAAATCTTTCAGTTCAGTTAAGTTTTTACCATCTGTCCCCATTAGAATTTTAAATGATGGTATATCTAGTAAAGCCTGTCCATACATTTTTACTTCATCAGCTAGAAAATCTACAACTGAATGAGAAACTATTGCAAGACCTGCTTCGTATTTTCTAGCCCGCTTTGCTACATCTCTTAAAAATATAAGTGACTGTGGTACTTTAGGATCAATCATTAAGTAGCTTTCATCTGCGATTAATAAAACCTTTTTAGTTCTATCTTTACTCATTTCATTCCAACACCAGGTTAAAAGATTAAAGTACTGTGTCTTTTTAATGTTACTGCTAGCATTTTGAAGATTAAAGGTATCTAGAACAACACACTTTGATTTGGGATTAATCGTTGTATGGCCGCCAAATAAAAACGCATCTCCACCTACTGCTATGTCTTTAAGTAGTATAGCTATATTTATGTAATCACTATTTTCTTTTGATTGATTTAATATACGTTCATATAAGTCATTCATAACAGGAAAGTCTTCATTACTTCGATTTTTAATATCTGTATCCCAAGTAATATCAAAGCTGTTATAAAGTTCAATAATAGATGATTTTAAAAGTGCTTTTTGAATCTCCGTTAATTTAATATACAGATTAAAAAACACTTCAAGATTTTTAAGATGAAGTGCCATAGGACCAAGGCCTTGTTCTTCATCACTCTCATCAAGTGCTGGTACATCTCTTATTTGAAGTGGATTTATTCTACCATTAACACCACCACCTGCATTAATAACATCACCATCTAGACTTTCTGCAAACTCTCTGTATTCTGATTCTGGATCGATAAATAACAACTTTGTACCTTTCATATATTCAGATAGTGCTAGATGTTTTACAACTGTACTTTTACCAACACCTGCAACACCAAGAATCGTAAAGTTACTATTAGTTCTATCACCACCTCTTTTCCAAGTATCTAAGATTACAAGATTACCTGAACTATCTTTTGCAAAATAATAGCCTTTTTCATCACTGTATCCAGACGTAGAAAAAGGATAACCACCAATGAAGCTTTTCATTGGCATTACCCTTTCTAAAATATTACTAATGTTATCTACTCTCTCATAATATGGGGATATGTTTTTGAGTGCTTGTTTTTGTAGATTTGACAAAACTCTAGCTTTACAACCACTACTTGCTACTACACTTTGTATTTTTCTGTTAATAGCTTCAAAGTCTTTACTTGTTTTTCCTAAAGACATCATACTAAGGCTCATAGCACCTACTACCTGATTCTCACCATCAATGCTTTCAATAATCTTATCCCCATCAATAGCAGCTCTTTCTGCTCTTTGTTGAATCAGTGGATCATTATTATATATCGCTTCACTTCTGTTTCTTACAATACCTTTTGAAATACTTTCTATAAATTCACCACTATCTATTGGTCTAAAGGTGATTGTTACTACTGTATCTGATATATTCATTAGTTTACTTAGCCATCCGTAGCTAACTTTCCCTGGATACTTAACAACGCCATATATTTTTGCAAGGTTTTCACCTATGATCAACCCATTTCTTTTTAACCTAATACCAAGTGGTGTTATGATGCTTAGTAGTGAATGGTTTATTATTGTAGCATTACTCTTTTTTTTCAAACATGTACCTCTCTTTCTTCTAATGATTCATAGTGCGGATTATTTATTAGATTTAATACAGTTATAATCTCAGCTTTTTCTAAAACAAAACAGTGAATATTATTTGCCTCAAATCGTTTAACAAAATCTTTTGTTCTTTTTAAAAGTTCTTCTTCAATACCCTCTTTGTATTTTTCCCAAAGCATAATATAAAACTTTCTTTGAAGTACTTCACCAGACAGTGCATAATCACTCATAACAAAGATTTCTTTTCTTAGCAGTACTTTTTGAACCTGATCATCTGACTTTGATATAATATCTTTGTATTCTTCTAGTAAAGCTGATATATCAATCGGTTTTGATGCTGCAATAAATTTAAACGGCTTGTTCAAGTTTCTAAATTCTGCTGTAATACTTGTTTCTAAATATTCTTTTTCCTTTTCTGACAATAATTCTATAGATATTGGTGTTATGTTTATGTAAGTCATAACGCATCCATCTAATGTATATAAATACTGATCTTTAATATCCTTAACATTCACAAACGCCTGTGCAGTATTCATATCAGTTGCTTGTTTACTGCTAGTAACACTTTTTTTAAAAATAAAAAAGCCTATAGCACTTACAATGCATAGAACAATTATAATTAGTGAACTATTCATTTTTTTGCCTACTTTCTATTAATATTCATACTCAAAGTCTTGCTCATCATCATTTTCTGTTTCATTATTATATTCTGTTTCATTATTGTAATCTTTTTCATTACTATCTTCGTATTTATCTTCTAACCATTTATTCTTTATACATATATAATGCTCTACATGCTCAAATCTGTTGTTATACTTTTTGAGCTGTTCATCAGTTAGTGAAATATTCTCACCTTCTCCGTTATCTCCAACAATAATAAAGTTCCCTGCAATAATATCATTATTACTTAAAGCTCTATTACCCTCAAGTCCTAACAACTTACCTTCTTCGTTGCAAAAAAGACATACATCATTATCAAGGTATACAGCTTCAAGTCTACCTTCTACAAAATTATAAAGATTTTCATAGGTGTCTTCAAACTCTACAACAACTGGTTTTTCGCCTACATTTACAAGTAATCCTTTTATTTTTTTCATGTTATTTCCTTCTTTCCTATTTTTATTAATAATGCTGATCGTCTAATATATAAAAAACCAACTTCATCTACTGTGTTTACCGTGATACCGTTGTATTTACTATTTGCATGTGCTACTAACAAGTTTCCTTCTTCATCCTTTCCTACAATAATACCTATATGATTAATTTTTATTGTATTTGGTACTGCTAAAAATACTAAGTCACCTTCTTTTGCTTCATTTTCTGGTATTAGTGTTGATGTATTCCACTGAGCGCTTACTCCGTTTCCTATAGCATCAAGAGGTGCTCCTGCATTTATAAACACCCATGAAATATATCCAGAACAATCAAGACCATATGGCCTTATAGTGCCAGTTGTAATACTTCCACTAGAAGTAACTTCCATGTTTTTGCCCCATCGTTTATCATTTCCTAAAAAATGACTTTTACCACCCCAAAAATAATTTACTTGTCCAACTATACTAAGTGCTTTTGCTACGAGCACTTCTCTTTTGATCTCTACACCATTTAACAGCTTTGATTGAATTTCTTGAATCTCTTTTGTAGATAAATACGTTTTTGCACTTGATGGCATAATCAGTGATGCATCTACTTTGACTTGTTTTAATACTTCTAATTCTGATTCATCAAAGCCATAATTAGCTGCCATTTCCTTTGCTAAGAGACTATTTACATAAATAGTTTTATGAACTGTTATCACTTCCTTTTCATATTCTTCACCATTTTCATCTGTAGCAATAACCATGCTTTTTGTTTCTGTTATTTTTGAAGTAATTATATTCATTTCCCAAAATATACTAGTTAGATACTTTTTATCTTCTTCATCAAACTCTATCACCTCATCTCCATTTACAATCGTATTTAATACACTAAAAAAAGATAATACATCCACTGAATTATCAATGATTGTATTATCTTCACTTCCTAGAACAATTAATTCTATAGTATCTACTAATGGATCCTTTTGTTCTTCCTTTATTTGTTCTCTAAACACTAATTGAAGGTCTACTATAATGTTTTGAATTGGTATATTATCGCTACTAAAAGTTCCAAAGAAAATGGCAAATGGTGATGATAGAATCATTAACACTAAAACTAGTGGTGTAATCACTGCTATTAATATTAACCACCTTCCATTTTCATCTGTTGCTGTTTGTCCAATCGTTGTTGCTATTTTTGCAATTGTTAATGGATTAATCGCCATTATTATTAACATCCTTTTTTGTTGTGATTTTTTTAAAACAATAAGATCATTGCCTTTATTTATGATTAAAAAGCATTATAAAAGCAACTTCACTAATGAAGTCGCTTTTAAAGGGGAGTATAAATTAAATAAGG
>JAOZKH010000141.1 GCA_029935405.1 Vallitaleaceae bacterium
ATTTTCATCTACGAGATTGTCTTCCATTAATATTTCTTCTGTTTCTACTGTTTCTACTGTTTCTTCTGTTTCTTCTTCAGCTACAACATCTTCTGCTTCTTTAGCTTCTTTAGCTTCTTTAGCTTCTTTAGCTGCAACACCTTCTGCTGCTGCTACTGCTGCTGCTTCTACTGCTGTTAATTCACTATTAGCATTCATTAAATCTAATGATTTGACATCATTATCCGCTTCCTTGGTTTCACTTTCAGTAGATAATTCGCTTAATTCAACTTGATTTTCTTCTAACGTCTTTGGAATAAATATGTTCCCAAGAGAAATCATAAGTAAACAAACAATTACAATTCCACTTAGGATTTTTTTGGTTTTAGATGATAACTTCCCTCTATTTTCCAATGCTTCTTTAAGTCGTGTCAAATCAGAGTATCTTACGTCAGGAGAAAATCTCGTCATTTTATTAAGAATCAACCTAAATTTACCACTACATTCAAGCATACCACCATCCATTCTATTAAAACTAATATCAGGAATAGCACCTGTTAACATGTAATAACACACCATACCAAGACTATAAATATCTGACCGCTCATCTGACTGCATAAATCCATACTGCTCTGGCGCCACAAAACCAATCGCTCCAATCATGACCGTATCAATTTCCTTAGTAGAGTCATAAACCCGTACACTTTCAATATCAATCAAGCATACTTGACCCTTATCATTTATAACAATATTCTTAGGATGAATGTCTCTAAATATCAGTTTTTCACTTCGTGTATGTAGTACATTTAATGCTTCAATAATTTCTATCAAGTAATTAATAACTTGACTTTCTTCTATGACCCCTTCTTCTTCGACTATATCATATAAAGTTCGTCCTTCAACATATGTTTTGATTATTGCAATTTCGCTGCCTATTACACAATATTCAATTATAGTTGGTAAATGTCTACTCTTAATCTCCTTAAGCAGCTCTAACCTTTTAGGAGAAATAAACTTTAAGGGCATAATTTTTAGTATGTTTTTTTGATAGTTATCATCAGATAATAGAAAAATATTCTTATCAGGAACTAATCGATAGACTAATTCATACTTGTTTATGGAATTATTTTTTATGATATTTTCAGCTTCACTAATGCTGTAGATTTTTGAATTAAATGCATCACTCATTAATTACTCCTTATAAACCAATACAATCCATAAACCACATAGCTCATCATTATTCCCAACAAATCAATTCCAATATCAAGATAATGAGGTGATCTGCCCTCTGTCATCGCCTGAACATACAACTCATCAATAAAGGGAATAGGAATTGTCAATACTACTACCAATAAGATGAATAACCAACGATGCTTCACAACATGCTGCACTCCAATTAATACAATAGTTCCCATAAAAAAATACTCAATAAAATGAGCCAATTTTCTAAGTATCATCTCGATCTGGTCAATCGGCCGTTCCTCATGTCCACTCAAATTAATAATATATTCATATATAGTTTTTGCAAGTGCTTGTGATTCACCAGTACTTATATCTGCATTTAACATTGACTGAAACAGAACAAAAGCAATAGCTAACGCTATAACTATAATATATGTGTATTTATTCTTAATCATATCGTGAAACCCCTCTTATTCATATAATTTCATCACAATCTTTTTTTATTACCAAAGATAATGCTCATCTTCTATAATTTCTCAACAAATCTATCAATTTCTACCCAATCACGTCGATCTAAAGGAGTGTGCTTTTTACTACCAAATAACAATTTAGGAACCCCTGAAAAAGCCTTATCAACACGACCACCGAATTTACCGACAGCAACTGGTTTTAATGCTTCTTCATATTTTTTCAAACTTTTCTTGATAATTTTTGTCCAAAACCCGTAACTGTTATCAATAAGGTATGCATCAAAGAATATAGCAATTTGTTTAGACATTAATACGGACATATTCTTATCAACAAAGGTCTTTGCATCCGGTGCCCAGTTCATACCATTAATTGGTGCTCCAATAATAATTTCATCATAACTATCAAGCATATTCATACCTAATTCAGAAGACAATATCTGTTCAATCGATATAATCGTAACATTATTACCTCTACTTGTTAATTTTTCACCTATATATTCACAAATCTCTTTAGTTGTATTCGTCTTTGTATAATATGTAATCAAAACATTCATCATGAACATATCCTCCTATAATCAATCGAAGTAGTTACTACTCTATCTTACCACAAAAACGTTCATCAAATCTACAAAAAAAATATTTCAAATAATCATTGACAAGAATGCTTGTCAATGATACTATGTGTATATGACAAAGATAATTGTCAAATTGAAATCAAAACTTGTCAAAGGAGAAAAAATGCCACTATATAATACTTTAAAAGTACAAAGAGCTAAGCTAAGCATTAACCAAGGTGAACTTGGAAAACTAGCAGGCGTATCTCGTCAGACAATAAGTTCTATAGAACGGGGAGAATATAATCCGTCTATAACTTTAGTGCTAAAGCTTGCGAAAATATTCAATACAACTGTAGATGAAATATTCGAATACGAGGAGGATAAAACAAATGAATAAAAAAACAACACTCAAATATGTAGGCATGATGATTATTGGAGGTATCTTTGGTGCATTATTATCGCTGGGGCTAATTAATGGTAAAGAAAAATTAACAGATGAAATATTCCCCTTGATATCAACAGCTTTGATGGATAATAGTTTCTATATCATGCTTTTTGTGACACTTACACTACTTATACCAACCATCTTTCATTTTGTTAAAGGAAAAAGTCTGATGAAAGTGACAATAGATTTAGATGATGATGCTCTTGATATAGTTGAGAAAAAAGCACAAAAACATTCAAATAAAGCTATGGCATTCAATAGCATTCTACTAGTATTAAACTTCATGATGTATGGCATGAGCTTTGATTCTGAAGGTCTACCTTTTATAGCTAAAACAATACTATTTTTAATTGTGTTGATTAGTTGTAGCATATTAGAACTCAAAACTATCAAACTTATTCAAAAATATGATAGTCGCCTTAAAGGTGACCCAGGGTCCCTTAAGTTTCAGAAAGATTTATTAGAAAGTTGTGATGAGGCCGAGAAACTTAAAATCTATGAAACAGGATTTAAGGCATATCAATTCACCAAAGATGGTGCTCTAATTATGGTGGTTGTGACTATTATATTAAAAGTGACAGGCATTAGCGGTTCATTCCCAGTATTTATATCCTCCACACTATTCCTAATGATTGTAGCTTCATTTAATTACTATGCAATCAAAGCCGAACAATAATGCATTACTGACAATGACATCATCACTCACCCAATTCATCTACAACAAATTCAAATCCTTCATATATAAAAGAACTGCAGACATCTTCACCTTTATAAACTTTTGTTCCAACCACATCATAATCTTCAAATTTGTGTATAATTACCAGATGACGAAGATCATCAATAATCCAGTATTCCTCTATGCCGGAATCTCGGTATAGATCGAGTTTGGTGAACATTTCTTTTCTTGTATTACCAGGTGATAGGACTTCAACGACTAAGCGGGGTATTCCCTCATATCGTCCCTTGTCATTCAACTCATCTCGCCAATTGCATACAACTAACACATCCGGCTGAACAACATTCGTAAACTTCTTATTACCTCTACGATACAGCTTCACATCAAATGGTGATACAAAAGCATCACAAGGTTTTCCTGTAAGATATTTATCCAGCGCAATATGTAATCTAGACACAATTCTTTGATGAAAAACTGAAGGTGCACTCAGCAAATAAATCTCACCATCGATAAACTCATATCGATTCTGTGAGTTCTCATTCATTTTCAAAAATTCATCATAGGTCATTATTACCCGATCAAGATTATAAGCTTCACTTGCCTCAGCAACTCTATCTCTATCATATGCTACATTATATCGCCTATCCACATCATAAACCTCACGTAGATGAGCCGACTCCTCAATGATTTCATCCTCTTCACTGTGATTGATCAACTTAGCAATCGTCTTCCCATTCTTTGTAATGTAGACAGGTTCAGTCGCACAAAACCTTAAATACTTACCAAAACTATTCTTAATATCTGTCGATGTGACTTTCATATAATTGACCTCCTTTATAAGTCTATGTCCATTTTAGCTATTTTAGCCATTTTAGTCAATAGTACATATGTCGGGGTTAAATCAACTAATGATAAATCGATTACTTCAAAATCTAATGGTTATTTTTTGTTATTATCACTTCGTGAAAACCTTCAAGTATATAATAGTGAGATAAAACTATTTCGTAAATTTCATTGTTTTCATCAAGTCTAACCGCAGCCCAATATCGGCCTCTTTCAGTTTTGACAATTATTGAATGAGGTGCATCTTTCCATATAAAAGATGAGCCTCTAATATATTCAATAATATTCAAATCATCTCCAATGAAATGCATTGCTTCTTCATTTTCAAATATCATGGTATAGGATTCTTCGAGAATGTACTCTTTTTCATTAGCAAGTGCTAATTGGTTGTATATTATACTTACAAAAAAAACATTAGATATAACAAGTAATATCCATCCGTATTTGGCCCAACGTTTTTGAGCTTTCCAAAATTCGTTTTTTCCTGCCCAACGTTTATTACGCCAAGCAAGTTCGTTACCTTTTGCTCCTAAGTATATAGAAATAATTAGATTCACACCTGGAATCAATCCAAACAGAGCGATAAAGGTTTCGTTAAACAACCCCCATAACCAACTTGCGCCAAAAGCACCCCAATTCCATCTTTTTATATCATCAGGTGAATCGAAAAAATCACCGTGTCCTGACATGTTATCCATTATTTTCCTCCCTGAGATGACAAATATTTATATAAATATATTCTTATTAGTATGTAGTAAAAAGCATTCCTGTATTCCTCCTATAAAATCATATTTCAAATCTTTTTCTAATATGAAATATTTGAATCTTAAGATTTTTTTGTTCTGCTTTTTGTAACTTACTATAGTATCGCTTCACAAGCAATACCTTCTTTGGCTTCATTTTACTTTTTCCGGACTCAAAATACTGCTTATACATGAATTTATTCTCCATAACATCATGTATTTTCCCTATAGAGTTATGCAACTCATCAATTAGTTTTATATCTAGTATGTTGTTTTGATTATTTATCACATTATTAACAATAACAATTCCATCCTCTATTAAATACTTAAATAATTTACCCTGGATTCTCAGATTATGTATGCTTTCTATAGATTTACTATTTGAGTTTTGCAGACTCCGTTTATACTGATGAACTTTTAAATTAAAAGCATTTTTCATTTCCTTGTGCGCATGTATCTTCCAATCATTCATTCTTAGGGATTTCCCAATATTATTTCTCAGTTTCACCAATTTTCTAATGGCTTTTTCATTCTCTACATTAATGGCAGTACTTATTATCTTTACGTCTTTTTTTGTTAGCCCTGCTTCTATTAATGAATTTTTAAAAACAGTTAATTTTCTAGATGTTTCAAATAGTTTAAATACCTTTTTCAAATCTTTATATAATGCTCGATAATCCTTCCACTGTCTAGTTCCTTTTAACATACTTATTATTGAACAAATACTTCGTATGCTCACTCTAATTGAATGAACATCTTTTTCTGAAATTGTTTTTGTTTTCAGATTTTTTAGTCGTTTATATAAAATATTTATATCCCTTAATAATATGCTATTAATTTCTTCTTGTGAAGTCAAACTGAAACGCAGTGGTATTTGTAATGAACAACGAACACGTATTGATTCATGAATTCGATTACTTA
>JAOZKH010000033.1 GCA_029935405.1 Vallitaleaceae bacterium
TATATTGGTACGAAATAGTTGTGGTCGTCAAAATATTTAGCCCTATAACTTGAAAGTTGTCGTTAGGTTTATTGTGAGACTATTGTATTTTAATTGACTTAAATAATAGTATTTCAGTATTTCAGTATTTAGTATTTAGAGCAGAGAAGTCTACTTTTTCTATTGTACCGATATAGGAACAATAGACTATTTACATTATACCGATATCGGAATAATATAAAGTTGAGGTGACAAATATGAAGTATATTAGTATAAGAGAAGCAAGTGAAAAATGGAGAATCAGTGATAGACGAATTAGAGTTTTGTGTAGCGAAGGTAGAATTGAGGGTGTGATAAAAGTTGGTCATAGTTGGTCGATACCAAGTGATGCAGTTAAGCCTGCTGATGGACGCGAAGGTAAAAAGAAAAAGTATCAAGGATTGCTATATGATTTTGATGACGTTGATAGTTTGAAAGAAAGAATTGATACATACAGACCTTTATCTGAAAATTTAGCGAAATCACTTCATGAAAAACTTGTCGTTGAATGGACTTATAATAGTAATGCAATTGAAGGTAATACCTTAACCATTTCAGAAACAAAAGTAGTTCTAGAAGGAATTACAATCGGTGGTAAGAGTGTGGTTGAGCACTTGGAGACGATTAATCATCGAGAAGCCATTTTATTTATTGAAGAATTAATCTCTGATAATGAAAAGTTATCAGAATGGAACCTAAAGAATATTCATGCGTTAATTTTAAAAGAAATTGATAATAAAAATTCTGGACGTTACAGGAATGAAAATGTTTTGATTAGCGGTGCGAAACACATACCGCCAAAGCATTTTGAACTTGACTATTTAATGCAAAAACTGATAAAAGAGTATAATCAAGATTGGAAGGATTTTCACCCAGTTATAAGAGCGACTCTCCTTCATGGTGAGTTTGTGAAGATTCATCCATTTATTGACGGTAATGGAAGAACAGCAAGGTTGCTGTTGAATTTTGAGTTAATGAGAAGTGGGTATACACCAATTATAATTAAGAATGAACAACGTGCGATGTACTATGATGTATTGGATCACGCCCATACCACAATGAACTATAAATCGTTCATAAAACTAGTAGCTGATTTGGTCGTTGAATCAGAAGAACTATGGTTGTCAGTGTTGGAATAGAAAGTGTTTGTTTAGGAAATGGCCCTATAACTTATTAGAAAAATATGCGGAGTCAGTCAAAAAAACAGCCCTTTTGAATGATGCGCAACTGCATTCGTGAAGAATCAATATCAGATACTTTAAGTCTGACCAATTCTCCAACACGAAGACCAGAAGAATAAGCGGTCATAAAGACAGCCTTCATTTTCAGACTTCTAGATGAATCAAAAATAGATTCAAGTTCTTTAGACGACAAAATCTCAGGTAACTTCTTGGCCCTTCTCATATAAGGTATTGAAGAAACTACATCAGGTTTCCTGAGAACTTTTGAAAAGAAAAAGTTAAAAATCGAATGGTTATGGTTAATAGTACTATTAGCACGTCCTAATGAAATCATGTGATAAAGATATTCCAAGATGTCATCAGTGGTGATATCATCAGTGGGTTTACCTAAAAAGGTAAGAAACTTCTTTGTGCATGCGCAGTATTTATCAATAGTCCCTTGGGTACAGCCTTTGAGTTCGAGTAGTTTAATCATTTGTTTCATATTATTATCGTAATACATAAAAACTCCTTTCGATGCGATTGATTAAGTAACAATACAATCATACCGAGAAGAGCATAGGTTTTGCAATATGTAGTTTGTTTTTTAGCCACCGCGGTAGCGGTTTAGTTCAATTGAAATTTGTTTGAAAAGTAATCATAAACTATTAAGTAAGTGAGTGAAGTAAAACTTGAAAGTTGAAGTGGAAGAGTTTTTAACTGAAAGTCGATTACTCTATGATTCTTTGATGCAGAGGTGTTTTCATAAACGGATATAGTAGGTGGGGAAATATATGAAAAAGTTTCTAAGATGAAAAAGGATATTTTAGTACAAAGAAACTCATTAATGTATTATAATAGAGAGCGTAAACATATATTTGACGTTGAACATAACAATATGTCATTTGTTAAATAAACTATTAGGAGAAATATAAAACATGAATGACAACTCAAAATCAACGATAAAAACCGATAAAAAAAATTTTGTTCCTAGTGGGGTAAAAAAGTTAATTATTACAGAAAAACCTTCAGTTGCTAGAGACATAGGAAAGGTTTTAAATATAAATTCAAGAAGAGATGGATATATGGAAGGGAAAGATTATGTCGTCACATGGGCGGTGGGGCATCTTATAACTTTGTTTGAACCTGAAGATTATTCTGATACTCTCAAAAAATGGAATTATAATACATTACCGATAATTCCAAAAGAAATCAAGATAAAACCCTATGAAAGAACAGTTAAACAATTAAATATTATAGAAATGTTATGCAATCGTGAAGATATTGATAGTCTTATTTGTGCAACTGATAGTGGGCGTGAAGGTGAACTGATTTTTAGATATATATATAATTATATAGGTTCTAGTAAGCCGTTTCAACGTCTTTGGATTTCTTCTATGACAGATGAAGCAATTAAAGATGGTTTTTTGAAACTTAAAGATGGAACTGAATATAATAGATTATATCTATCAGCAAAATGTCGGTCTGAATCAGATTGGTTAGTTGGAATTAATGCAACAAGAGCATATACAACACTTAATAATACACTTTTAAGTATCGGACGTGTTCAAACTCCAACACTTGCATTAGTGGTTAATCGCCATCATGAAATAGATAAATTTGAATCAAAGGATTATTATGAAATAGTAGCTAAATATAAAGAAGGATTTGTAGGAACTTGGTTTAAGGAGCAAATTTCTGAAACAAAGATAAATTCTGAAAATGAAGCAAAACAAATCATAGATAAAATAATGAATAAAGAGGGAACTATAACTAAAGTAGAAAAAGCTAACAAAAGTCAAAAAGCTCCTTATTTATATGACCTTACAGAGTTACAAAGAGATGGTAACAGAATGTACGGCTATACTGCAAGTCAAGTGCTTGAATATGCTCAGAATTTATATGAAAAACGAAAGCTTATTACTTATCCTAGAACAGATAGTCGTTTTTTAAGTGACGATATGAAGAAAACTGTTGAAGATACAATGTATACGATTAATGTAGCTCCTTATAATAAAGCTATAGGATCATTGATGAAAGATGGAAAAATTATTATTAAGTTTTCTAATAGAATAATTAATAATAAAAAGATAACTGATCACCATGCAATAATACCTTCAAAGAAAAATCCATCAAATATAAGATTACCGGAAGAAGAATTAAAAATTTATCAATTGATTGTAAAAAGATTCATTGCAGTATTTTATCCGGATTTTAAATTTAATACAACTAAAGTAACTGTTGTTGCAGAAGGAGAAAATTTTATTTCAAAGGGGAAAATAATTAAAGATTTAGGTTGGAAAAAACTTTATCAAAAAGCTTCCGATATAGATGATCAGTTATTACCAGAAGTTAAGAAAGACGATACAGTATATATTATTGATTCAGAACTTCAATCAAAGAAAACAACACCGCCTAAACCTTATACTGAGGCAACAATACTTAGTGCTATGGAAAATGCTGGTAGATTTGTCGAGGAAGAAGAATTGAAAGAGCAATTAAAAGAAGCAGGATTTGGAACACCAGCCACACGAGCGGGAATTATTGAACGACTAATTAGTGTTAAATATATTTATCGTAAAGGTAAGTCGTTAATTCCGACAGATAAAGGGATTAAACTTATTCAAATAGTACCACAGCAGCTAAAAAGTCCTGAGATGACAGGTAAGTGGGAACGTGGCTTGAGTAAAATAAGTAGAGATGAATTAACAGTCGAACCGTTTATGAATAGTATTCATAAATTTGTAGCATATATTGTTAAGAGTGCATCAAAGACACAAAGCATGGTTGAGTTTGATAGGGAAAATCGAGGAAATGGTAATTATACAATTAAAGGAAAAATTTTCGGGAAATGTCCGTTATGTGGGGAAGGTCAGATTACAGAGAATTCTAAGGCATATTATTGTAGTAAGTTTGTTGATGGCTGTAAGTTTACTTTGTGGAAAAATTCCCTAGATAAGTACACTGCATTGACAGAAGAACTAGTTAAAAAACTTCTTGTAAATAACGTGATTGAAGGGTACATGTTTAAACAATCTCAAACAGGAGAAGAGAAAACCGCTACATTGATATTAGAAAAAAACGGTAGAGTGACAATAAAGGAGAGTTAAAAATGATAGGTAATATTTTTAAAAATTTATTAGGTTATGATATGTTGATTATTATTCTTGCTGTTATTAATGCCGTTATAATAATTCCAAAACTTAGAGGTGTATCTAGTATACTTCGCAAAAAATTACAAGGTACTATTTATTTACCAATTAAATTAATTCTTGAATCTATTAACTCAAATAACGAAAACAAGATTGACCTTCATGAGTTACAAGAACTAAGAGAAAAAGAAGTGTTTCATTACCATATATTTGAAACCATTAATAGTATTTTTCCTTTGATGGGAATACTTGGAACTATTATAGGATTACTACGTATGGTAGGGCTTGATAGTTCAATTGTAATGAGTAATTTCACTATTGCATTAACATCTACATTTTGGGGATTAGTTTTTTCAATAGGATTTAGAGCATTAGATGGTATGATTGCTCCTGTGTTTTATCAAAATCAAGAAAATCTTCAATTAATTTATGAACGTATGGATATTGCATCAAGAAAGGATAATAATGATGAACAAGCAGTTGAGGTCAAATAAAATTGTTGACCTTACACCGTTACTTGATGTCGTTTTGATATTATTATTCGCACTTCTTATGAATATGTCAGTAGAACAAGAAGATTATAAAGACGAAGCTAATGAACTTAAAACTCAGGTAATGAAGGTTGATCAAGAAAATGAAGAATTAAATAAAATAATTAATCAACTTCAGAGCAATATTGATACTCTAGATGAACAAAGTCAAGTGATTAATGAAGCTGTGGTTACATGGTTTGCCAGTGAAAAAGTACGCGATAGTGAAGTTGTAACAAGTGAGGACTTTGGTGATATTTTTGATGCAAAGGAAACTAATCAGAGTTTATATCAAATGGATTATATAGCTAATCAATTTTTCTTTGTTGAAATAGAGGTTGATACAAAGCATTATCATGAAGTGATTATTAATGATGTTCCAACGGGTATTCAATTAACATTAGATAAACGTACGCAACCAGAAAAAGATGAGGCTGCAGATGAAATATTTGATGAAATAGAAAAAATATTATCAAGTAAAGATGGTGGATATAAATTTGTATTATTTACATTAACGGATAATGGAGAAGTTTATTATTTTTCTTATGATCTCCTTTGGGACGTTATTAAGAGAATTGAAGAGAAGCATATGGGTGAAACAATATATAAATTGAAGTATCTTGATTATTGATTAAGGAGGAAATTATGAATAAAGAAAAAAAACAAAAAAAAGAAAAAGGAGCTCATGTGAGTTTTAGGAGTATGATTATTGCAATGATTATTGCATTATTAGCTTTTATAGGTATTGGAAATTTTGATTTAGGTAATGGTGATGGAGCAGATGTTTCGGAGGAAAACGGTATTATTTCACAAGAAAATACAGATGTAGTAAGTGATGAAGTTGCTGATAATAATAACGAAACATCAGAGGATAGTAATGAAATACCAGATGAAAGTAACAATAAAAAAACAGGGTTTACCATATATCTTAGAGGAGAAAAAATATATATAGATAGTGCTGATGATGCTAAAGAAGTTACGTTATCATATATAGAAACCAAATTAAATTCATTAGAAGCTGATACCGTTGTATATATATATGATGAAGGAGCTACAAATAAAGCTTATGAAGAAATAAAAGAATTAATTAATGAATTAAACTTACCGTATAAGACGCCGAATAATTAATATAACTAAAAGTTATAGCCAGTATTAAAAATCGTTATGAATCGTTAATTGGTAATATGCAATATATCTAAATATATGGCTTGACAAGCCATAACATGATTGATACAATTAGTTAAAATTAATGAAAAAGTAATTCATGAATACATATTGAAAGAGAAAAGTAATTGTTTATACTCGCCACTACGATTATGTAGTGGCGAGTTTTATATATTATACTTATTCTGTTTTTTACGGTATAATGAGTATTGATATAAACATCATATTAAGTGTTTATATATTGTAATATTAAACAAAATAATGAATAAAATATTAGGAGGAAAATTATGAGTAGACATGTATTATCAGTATTAGTAAGTAATCATTCTGGAGTTCTTAGTCGAGTCGCAGGTTTATTCAGTCGCAGAGGTTATAATATTGATAGTTTATCAGTTGGTGAGACGGAAAATCCTGAAATTTCAAGGATGACGATTGTCGCTCATGGAGATGATCTTATTATTGATCAAATCATGAAACAATTAGACAAACTACATGATGTATTATATATTAAACAACTCAAGAAATCAGTAGCAACACTTAAGGAATTAGCACTTGTAAAAATCACAGCAACAAATCTAACCAGAGTTGAAATAATCGGTGTTATCGATATTTTCAATGCAACCATTGTTGATGCTGCAACAGAAGCACTTACAGTAGAAATAACTGGTGATGCACATGAAATTGATACATTCCTTACAATGGTTGAACCATACGGACTTAAGGAAATGACAAGAACAGGTGTTATTGCATTACAAAAAGGTAATCACGATATTCAATCTGATTTAAAAAATACTTAGGAGGAAATTAAAAATGGCAAAAATGTTTTATGAAAGTGATTGTAATTTAGACTTATTAAAAGGCAAAACTGTAGCAGTAATCGGATATGGATCACAAGGGCATGCTCATGCAAGAAACCTTAAGGATTCAGGTGTTGATGTTGTAGTAGGATTATATGATGGATCAAAATCTTGGCCTATAGCTGAGAGTGATGGACTTAGGGTTGCAACTGCTGCAGATGCTACTAAAGAAGCTGACGTAATAATGATATTAGTACCTGATGAAAAACAAGCAGATATTTATTATGAGAGTATTAAACCAGGCTTAAAAGCAGGAGATTCATTAGTGTTTGCACACGGATTTAATATTCATTATGGACAAATTATTCCACCAACAGATATTGATGTTTTTATGGTTGCTCCAAAAGGTCCTGGACATACAGTTAGATATCAATATGAAGAAGGCAAAGGTGTTCCATGTCTAATAGCGGTACATCAAGATGCTACAGGTAATGCAGAATCAAAAGCTTTAGCTTATGCAGCAGGTATCGGTGGAGCTAGAGCAGGAATATTAGAAACTACATTTAAAGAAGAAACAGAAACAGACCTTTTTGGCGAGCAAGCAGTACTTTGCGGTGGTGTATCAGAGCTTATGAAAGCTGGTTTTGAAACATTAGTAGAAGCAGGTTATCAACCTGAGAGTGCATATTTTGAGTGTGTACATGAAATGAAACTTATCATTGACCTTGTTAACAAGGGCGGTCTTAGCTTCATGAGATATTCAATTTCAGATACAGCTGAGTTTGGAGATTACTCAATTGGTAAGAGAATTATTACAGATGAAACTAAGAAAGAAATGAAAAAAGTTCTTAGTGAAATCCAAGACGGTACTTTTGCAAGAAATTGGATATTAGAAAATAAAGCAAATAGACCTGCATTTAATTCGAGAAGAAGAATAGAATCAGAACTTCAAATAGAAGAAGTTGGTGCTAAACTTCGTAAAATGATGAGTTGGATGAAGTAATAGATAGATAATAAATGTTTTAATTATATGATTTCGTGACTGATTATGTCACGAAATCACTTATAATATTTAAGGAAAACGCTACTTTAAAAGTTTCACTTTGTATTCCTTGAATATTATAAGTGATTTAACTGTTGTTTAAGGTGTCAAAACTTACTTTTAATACCTTAAACAAATAATAATTTTACGATAAGGAGTAAGAATTATGGGTAGAAAGATAGATATATATGATTCCACATTAAGAGATGGAGCACAAAGCGAAGGCATATCCTTTTCTGTATTAGATAAATTAAATATTGTTAGAGAACTTGATGAACTTGGTGTACCGTTTATTGAAGCGGGTAATCCAGGTTCAAATCCTAAAGATCTTGAGTTTTTTGAAAAAGTACAAAAACTGGAATTAAAACAAGCAAACTTGGTTGCATTTGGTAGTACAAGACGTAAGAATATAAAAGCTAGTGAGGATAAAAATCTTCAGTCACTTTTACAGGCTAAGACAGATTATGTAGCTATTTTTGGTAAAAGTTGGGACTTTCACGTAACAGATATAATTAATACAACCTTAGATGAAAATTTAAATATGATTGAAGATACAATTTCATTTATGAACGATCAAGGAAAAAAAGTTGTGTTTGATGCGGAACATTTTTTTGATGGATATAAAAATAATAAAGAATATGCTTTATTGACATTGGTTACAGCAGCAAAAACAGGTGTTGAGAGTATTGTACTTTGTGATACTAATGGTGGAACATCATCAACAGAAATTGCAGCGATAACTAAAGATGTGGTTAAGAAAATAGAAGGTTCAATTGGTATACATTGTCACAATGATATTGGTATAGCAGTTGCAAATTCAATTCTAGCTATTGAAGCTGGAGCAGATCACGTACAGGGAACAATGGTTGGGTTTGGTGAAAGGTGTGGAAATGCTAACTTAGCACTTATTATAGGTAATTTACAGGTCAAAGGCGATTATAAATGTATACCAGAAGAAAATATTGAAAATTTAACAAGTACATCAAGATTTATTGCTGAAACAGCTAACATCATACTAGAACCAGGTATGGGTTTTGTAGGCAAACATGCTTTTACTCATAAAGGAGGCATGCATATTGATGGAGTGAACAAAGCGCCACATAGTTTTGAACATATTTCTCCAGATACAGTTGGAAATGCTAGAAGATTTTTGATGAGCGAAGTTGCTGGAAGATCTTTACTACTTAAAAAAGTTCAGAAGATTGATTCAAGTATCGAGAAAAATTCACCTGAAACAATTGCTCTCATGGAAAAATTAAAAGTATTAGAACATGAAGGATATCAATTTGAGGGTGCAGAGAGTACATTTGAATTAATTATTCGTAAAGAATTAGGTAAATATAAACCATTTTTTGAACTTAAATATTTTAAAATTATGGGTGAAAAACCATCGGTTGATGAAGAGTTTAGTGCTTATGCAATTGTGAAAGTAAATGTAGAAGGTGAAGATAAGATTTGTGCTGCAGAAGGTGATGGACCTGTTAATGCCCTTGATATTGCACTTAGACAAGCGGTAGAAAGTTTCTATCCTAATCTCAAAAAATTACATCTTACTGACTATAAAGTACGTGTTCTTGATAGTAAAGATGCTTCAGCTGCAAAGGTACGTGTCTTGATTACTTCTTCAGATGGAGAAAGAACATGGAGTACAGTAGGAGTTTCAACTGACGTAATAGATGCTAGTTTAAAAGCTCTTGTAGACTCGATAGAAGTCAAACTTATTAGTGATTTAGAAGAACAAGCAAAGAGATATATGTAATTATATAATGTTTATCTAAACCATATTGGATTTGAATGAAAAAGTAAATAATATATAAACAATATAAACATATGTAAACGAAAGAATAATATAAATGAAAGAATAATATAAATGAAAGAATAATATAAATGAAAGAATAATATAAATGAAAGAGGTATAATATGGATTATAATTTAGCGGTTATTAAAGGTGATGGTATCGGTCCTGATATTGTAGATCAGGCAATAAAGGTACTAGATACTATTGGAACGAAATATGGACATGATTTTTCTTATAAAGAAGTATTAGCAGGTGGTGCGGCAATTGATGCAACAGGTGAGCCTCTTCCACAAGAAACAATTGATGTATGTAAAAATTCGGATTCTGTTATTCTTGGTGCAGTTGGTGGATGGCAATGGGATCATCTTCCAGGAGAAAAACGTCCTGAAAAAGCATTATTAGGTCTAAGAGCTGAACTTGGTTTATATGCAAATATTCGTCCTGCAGTATTATATAAGGAACTAAAAGCAGCATGTCCAATTAAAGATGAGATTATCGGTGATAAACTTGACTTTGTTGTTGTTAGGGAGTTAACAGGTGGTATTTACTTTGGGAAAAGAGGTCAAGGTAAAGGCGAAAATGGCGATTATTCATATGATACAATGATGTATTCGGAAATGGAAGTAAGAAGAATTGCAATTAACGCATTTGATATTGCTATGAAACGAGGCAAAAAGCTATGTAGCGTAGATAAAGCCAATGTTCTTGAAAATTCAAGATTATGGAGAAAAGTAGTTTTAGAAGTTGCAAAAGATTATCCAGAAGTAGAACTTAGTCATCTGTATGTTGATAATGCAGCAATGCAGTTAGTTATTAATCCTAAACAATTTGATGTTATTGTTACAGGGAATATGTTTGGTGATATTATATCTGATGAAGCAAGTATGATTACAGGTTCAATAGGGATGTTGCCTTCGGCTTCACTTGGTAACTCAAAACTTGGAATGTATGAACCAATTCATGGTTCAGCTCCTGATATTGCAGGACAAGACAAGGCGAATCCAATAGCAACAATAATATCAATGGCAATGATGCTAAGATATTCTTTTGACTTAGAAGAAGAAGCTAAAGCGATTGAAGTAGCAGTTGAAAAAGTTATTGAAGAAGGATTTAGAACGATTGATATTATGAGTGAAGGATGCATTCAAGTTGGTACAATCAAAATGGGTGAATTAATTTGTGAAAGAATTTAATAACCATTTATAATAAATATGGTTAAGTTTTCAAAACTACATAGTGGTAGAAATAGGGAAACTTAGTTTTTACAACTTAATCAAATATGGAGGTTTAATATGAATAGTGACAAAATGAAATCTGGAGTTGAAAGAGCACCCCATAGATCCTTACTTAAAGCTATGGGTTATACTAATGAAGAGATAAGAAAACCTTTAATCGGTATCGTAAATTCACAAAATGATATCGTACCTGGACATATACATTTAGATACCATAGTTGAAGCTGTTAAAAAGGGAGTGCTTATGTCAGGAGGAACACCTGCAGAGTTTCCGTCAATAGCAGTATGTGACGGATTGGCAATGGGACATAAAGGAATGCATTATTCACTTGTATCAAGGGAATTGATTGCTGATTCAATTGAAACGATGGCACTAGCTCATGGATTTGATGCACTTGTTATGGTTCCAAATTGTGATAAAGTTGTTCCTGGTATGTTAATGGCAGCAGCAAGAGTTAATATTCCAACTGTATTTATTAGTGGAGGAGCAATGCTTTCAATAGAAAAAGACGGTGAATATTTGGACTTGAGTTCAGTTTTTGAAGCTGTTGGAGCCTATAAAGCAGGATTAATTGATGAAGCGGAAGTTTATTCTTGTGAAGATAGTGCGTGTCCAACTTGTGGCTCATGTTCTGGAATGTTCACAGCAAACTCAATGAACTGCTTAACAGAGGCAATAGGAATGGGATTACCTGGTAACGGTACAATACCTGCCGTTTATGCGGATAGAGTTCGTTTAGCAAAACTTGCAGGTATTCAGGTTATGGAAATGTTTGAAAAAGATATTAAACCTAGAGATATCATGACACCGGCAGCATTTAAAAATGCTTTGACAGTAGATATGGCACTTGGTTGTTCAACTAATACTATGTTGCATTTACCAGCAATTGCATATGAAGCAGGTGTAGAATTAGATTTAAATATGGCTAATGAAATAAGCAATAAAACACCGAATTTATGTAAATTATCACCTGCTGGACCACATCATGTGCAAGACTTATATTTTGCAGGTGGTGTTCAGGCTGTAATGAAAGAATTAAATAAAATAGGTTTGATAAACACTAACTTACCTACAGTTACTGGAGGAACAGTTGAAGAAAATCTTTCAAGAGCAAGTAATAAAAACCCGGAAATTATTCGTGCAATTGATAACCCATATTCAACATCAGGTGGTATTGCAGTATTATTTGGTAATATTGCGCCAAATGGATGTGTAGTCAAAAGATCTGCGGTAGATTCTGCTATGTTAACTCATACAGGACCTGCTCGAGTATTTGATTCTGAAGATGACGCTATTGCAGCTATATATGCGAGTAATATAGTAGCAGGTGATGTTGTTGTGATTCGTTACGAAGGCCCAAAAGGCGGCCCTGGTATGAGAGAAATGTTAGCACCTACAGCAGCACTTGCTGGTATGGGACTTGATAAGAAGGTTGCGTTAATTACAGATGGACGATTTAGTGGCGCTACACGTGGTGCTGCAATAGGCCATGTATCACCAGAAGCAGCAGAAGGCGGAACAATAGGTCTTGTTAATGAAGGCGATACAATTTTTATTGATATAATGGCAAATATTATTGAGCTTAAAGTTGATGAAGAAACATTGGCAAAAAGACGTGAAATATTTGTAGCAAAGGAACCAAAAATCAAAACAGGCTATGTGGCTAGATATGCAAAGCTCGTTACATCAGCTAGTACTGGAGCAGTACTTAAATAAAGGAGGATTATCATGAAATTAACAGGTTCACAGATACTACTTGAATGCTTTAAAGAGCAAAATGTGGATACAATATTTGGATTTCCTGGTGGAGCAGTATTGTTTATCTATGATGAATTATATAAACAGTTGGATAAGTTTAATCATATTTTAACATCACATGAACAAGGCGCGGCCCATGCTGCTGATGGCTATGCAAGATCAACAGGAAAAGTCGGTGTATGTATTGCAACATCTGGACCAGGAGCAACTAACTTGGTTACGGGACTTGCAACAGCATATATGGATTCTATACCTATGGTTGCTATTACGGGTAATGTAGGGGTGCCACTTCTTGGAAGAGACAGTTTTCAAGAAATTGATATTACAGGTGTTACTGCTCCCGTTACTAAACATAATTATATAGTAAAGGATGTAACAAAACTTGCAGATATTATTCGTGAGGCATTTTATATTGCAAAGGATGGAAGACCTGGACCTGTTCTTATTGATATTCCTAAGGATGTAACCAATAAACTTTCTGAATATACTAAAACTAAGCCACGTGAAATCATTAGACATACTAAAAATATCTTAGATGTAGATATAGAAAAAGCAGCTAAACTAATTAGTAAAGCAAAGAAACCATATATTTATGCAGGTGGTGGTGTAGTTATATCAGATGCAAGGGATGAATTAGTTAAATTTGCAGAAAAAATTGAAGCACCAGTTACATGTAGTTTAATGGCTATGGGTGGTTTTCCAGGGCAACATGAATTATATACAGGAATGATTGGTATGCATGGAACTAAAGCGTCTAATATTGGTGTTCAAAATTGTGATTTATTAATTGCTATTGGTGCAAGATTTAGTGACCGAGTAACTGGTAATACCGCAAAATTTGCAAGAGGAGCTAAAATTATACATATTGATATTGATCCTGCTGAAATAAACAAAAATGTAAAAACAAATCATCACATCATTGGCGATGTGAAAGAAGTATTAGATAAATTAAATATGGCAGTTAGCAAACAGGACAATAAAGAGTGGTTACAAGAAATCAAAGAATTATCTACTAAATATCCTCTTAAATATCCTGAAGGATTAACAGGGCAATACGCTATAGAAAAATTATACGAAGTTACAAAAGGTAATGCAATTATTACAACGGAAGTTGGGCAACATCAAATGTGGGCAGCACAATACTATAAATTTAGTGAAACAAAAAGATTTCTTACATCTGGTGGTTTAGGAACTATGGGTTATGGAACAGGAGCTGCACTTGGAGCACAAGCCGGGAATCCTGGTAAACTTGTGGTAAATATTGCAGGTGATGGTAGCTTTAGAATGAATTTAAATGAAATGATTACAGCAGCTAGATTTAAACTGCCAATCAAAGTACTTGTTATTAATAATCACGTCCTTGGAATGGTAAGACAATGGCAGACGATTTTCTATGATAATAGATATTCCTTTACAAATCTTAATGATATTAATTATGAAAGCTTGGCTGATGCTTTTGGTGTTAAAGCTATAATAATTGATAAAAAGGAAGATGTTGAGAGGAAATTAAAAGAAGCTATTGAAATGGAAGGTCCTGTTATTATTAATTGTCTTATTGATAAAGATGAGATGGTATATCCAATGGTAGCACCAGGTGCTCCAATTGATGATTTGATTACAGAGTGATGAATTAATTGAGTGATGAATTAATTGGTTGTGGAGGTTGTTATGCAAGAAATTAGTATTGGATTATTAGGACTAGGAACAATTGGTTCTGGTGTGTATAAGTTATTACAGGAACATGAAGAAGAATTAGAATTTCAGTTAGGGTCAAAACTTGTTATCAAAAAGATACTTATTAATGATATTAATAAAAAACGTATGATTGATGGTAGAAAAATACCATCAAAATTGTTAACAAATAATCCTAAAGAAATATTTGACAACGATGAAATTCAAGTAGTTATAGAAGTTATTGGTGGTGTAGAAAACGCAAAAAACTATATGATTAAAGCATTAGAAGCTGGTAAAAGTGTTGTAACTGCTAATAAAGATGTTATTGCTAAACATGGCGTATATTTAAGTGAATTAGCAACAAAGAATAGTTGCGATTTGTTTTATGAAGCGAGTGTCGCTGGAGGAATACCTATTATTCGCAGTCTTACAGAAGGTTTAGCTTCGGATAAAATAACTAGAATAATGGGGATCGTAAATGGCACTACAAACTATATTTTAACAAAAATGACTTATGATAATATGAGTTATAAGGATGCACTTAAACAGGCACAAGACCTTGGATTTGCAGAACCAGACCCAACAAGTGATGTAGATGGTCTTGATGCGGCTAGAAAAATGGTTATTCTATCTTCCTTAGGATTTTCTATGCCGATAACATTATCTGACGTATATACTAGAGGAATAGGAAAAGTAGAAAAAGAAGACATTTCTTATAGTGATAATTTAGGATACACTATTAAATTAGTTGGATTTGCAGATATTGTAAAAGGGAAAGTTGAAGTTAGTGTACAACCGACGCTACTACCTAAAGATCATCCACTAGCATCGGTTAATAATGAGAACAATGCAGTATATTTATACGGGGAAGCTGTTGGTGAAACAATGTTTTTTGGCCCAGGTGCCGGTGCTATGCCTACAGCAACTGCAATAGTATCAGATGTTATTACAGTGGGAAAACGTTTGAAACTAGATGTGTCTGGTAAACATATGATTAACTTTAAAAATGAGAGAACAATAAAAAGTGAGGAGGAAATTTGGGCTAAATTTTATCTGAGATTAAATGTTAAAGATGAAGTAGGGGTTCTAAATGATATTACAACAGTTTTTGCAAAAGAAAAGCTAAGTTTTGAATCAGTGCTTCAAAAACCGACTAAAAATCCTAAAGATGCAAGTCTAATCATTGTTACACACAAAGTTGTATTAAAGAGTTATATTAAAGCATTAAAGAAGCTTAAAGAGTTAGAAACAATCAATTGTATTAAAAGTTCATATAGAGTGTTTTGTGACTAATAGAATGTATACTACGCTCAAAAAATAATTAAAGATATTTAAATAAAATGATATATCTAAAAAGATAAAATGGAGGTAATAAAATGTATTCTTTTGATGAAATTAAAAAGTTTGATCCGGAAGTGGCAGCGGCAATAGACGGTGAAGTAAATCGACAACGGGATAATATTGAATTAATAGCATCTGAAAACTTTGTATCTAAAGCAGTTATGGCTGCTATGGGAAGTCCTCTTACTAATAAGTATGCAGAAGGTTATCCTGGAAGAAGATACTATGGTGGTTGCGAAAAAGTAGATATCGCTGAAAATTTAGCAAGAGATAGAGCTAAAGAGATTTTTGGTGCTGAACATGCTAATGTACAACCTCATTCAGGAGCACAAGCAAATATGGCGGTATATCTTTCAATACTAAAACCAGGTGATAAAATCATGGGAATGAACTTGTCACATGGAGGTCATTTAACACATGGTAGCCCAGTTAACTTTTCTGGTTTGTTTTATGAAATAGTTCCATATGGTGTTAATGAAGACGGATATATCGATTATGAAGAATTAATAAAAATTGCAATAGAAGAAAAACCTAAATTAATTATTGCAGGTGCAAGTGCATATTCTAGAACAATTGATTTTGTTAAATTTAGAGAAGCTGCAGATGCTTGTGGTGCATACTTAATGGTTGATATGGCTCATATTGCAGGTTTAGTTGCAGCGGGTCTTCATCCAAACCCAGTACCATATGCTGATTATGTGACAACAACAACACATAAAACATTAAGAGGACCTCGTGGTGGTATGATTCTATGTAAAGCTGAATATGCTAAAGCTATTAACAAAGCAGTATTCCCAGGAATGCAAGGTGGACCATTAATGCATATTATTGCAGCAAAAGCTGTTAATTTTAAAGAAGTTTTATCTGATGAATTTAAAATATATCAGAAACAAATAGTAAATAATGCAACTGCTTTAGCAGAAGCGTTAATTAAACGTGGTATCAACATTGTTTCAGGTGGTACTGACAATCATTTAATGTTAATAGATCTTAGAAGTTTAGGTTTAACAGGAAAAGTTGCAGAGAAACTTTTAGATGAAGTTCATGTAACCTGTAATAAAAACACAATTCCTTTTGACCCTGAAAGTCCTTTTGTAACAAGTGGTGTTAGACTTGGAACGCCAGCAATTACTTCAAGAGGTATGGTTGAAGCCGATATGGATGTAATTGCAGAAATCATATACTTAGCTTTATCAGACTTTGATAATAACAAAGACAAAGCTATTAAAATGGTTGAAGAACTAGTAAGTAAATATCCTTTATACTAATAATTATTCAAGGGACTGTTACGCTAGCAAACTTTATTTGCTAGCGTAACAGTCCCTTTGTAATCAAAGTGATTATGTAGTATTATTTTATTAACAAACCAATAATTTTTATAACTTAGTTTTGACACCTTAACCAAATATGGAGGAATATTTAATGGATGAAAGTAATGTTCTAAAAAATCTTAAATACCTTAAATTATTAAGTAAGCAGTTTCCTAATATACATGAAGCATCTACTGAAATAATAAATCTCGAAGCAATATTGAATCTACCAAAAGGAACGGAACATTTTTTGTCTGATGTTCATGGGGAGGATGAAGCTTTTTTACATATTGTTAAAAGTGGATCAGGTGTGATTCGGAGGAAAATCGACGTAGTATTTGGTTCGACAATTACAAAAATTGAAAAAAGAAAGTTAGCAACACTAGTATATTATCCAAAAGAAGTATTACATAAAAGGGATAAACTATCTTCAAAAAGTGAAGAAGAAAAAATCAACTGGTATGAAGTTACATTACACAGATTGGTTTTAGTATTAAAAGAAGTGTCTTCTAAATATACAAGATCAAAAGTTAGAAAAGCTTTACCTGAAGAGTTTGAATATATTATTGAAGAATTGCTACATCAAAGAGATAATGATGCAGATAAAAATCATTATTATAATCAAGTAATAAGTAGCATTATAGAAATACAACGTGGAAACGCATTTATTATTGCAATAAGTGAAGTTATTCAACAATTGGCAATTGATCACTTACATATTATTGGTGATATATATGACCGTGGACCAAATCCTGATATTATAATGGATAAATTAATTGAATATCATTCACTTGATATACAATGGGGAAATCATGATATTGTATGGATGGGTGCAGCAGCAGGATCGAAAATATGTATACTAAATGTTATACGAATTTGTGCGAGATATGGCCAGTTAAATCTGTTAGAAGAAAATTATGGAATAAACCTACTGCCAATTGCTAAATATGCAATTGATAACTTTAAAGTTGTTGAGGATCAATTCTATCCAAAAACTACAGTCGATATGTTAGACGATGAAATACTTATGACTGCCCAAATAAATAAAGCAGTTACTTTGATGCTGTTTAAAAAAGAAGAAAAAATTGCTGATAGACATCCTGAATATGAATTTCAAAATAGAAAATTATTGTCAAAAATTAATTTTGATCATAAAACAATTGAAATAAATGGAATAAATTACGAAATAAATGCCAAAGATTTTAATACTATTGATGTTAACAATCCTACTAAATTATCAAATGATGAAGAACAGGTACTTAATAAACTCCAATATTCTTTTTTAAATAATGCTCATCTACAAAGACATGTGGCATTTTTGTTTAAACAAGGAAGTATTTATACTATTTATAACGGGAATTTATTGTATCATGGTTGTATACCTTTAAACGAAGATGGTAGTTATACAATAGTCGAATTTGATGGTGTAGAATATGAAGGTAAACAATTATTAGATCAATATGAAAATATGATTCGTAAGGTTTACGCAAGAAAATATGTTATTACAGATGAAGGAGAAAGAGATATATTTTGGTTTTTATGGAGTGGAAAAAATTCTTCTTTATTTGGTAAAGTATCTATGAAAACTTTTGAAAGAACTTATATTAAGGATAAAACCGCATATGTTGAAGAAAAAAATGCTTATTATAAATACATTTTGCAAGAAGATATGTGTAAAAGAATTTTGATTGATTTTGACTTAAATCCTGATAGAGGCCGCATTATTAACGGACATGTACCTGTTAAAGTAAGTAAAGGAGAAAAACCTGTTAAGGCGGGAGGCAGACTTATTGTGATTGATGGAGGATTATCAAAAGTTTATCAAGAAGTAACAGGGATAGCAGGGTATACATTTATATATAATTCTCACGGAATGCTTTTAGCTGCACATGAACCATTTACATCATCTTATGATGCGATTTATAATAATGTTGAGCTTATTTCTGAGATATCAATTGTCGACCAAGCACCTAAAAGAATCCTTGTAGAAGATACGGATATTGGGAAAAAATTAGCTTCAGATATTGAAGATTTAAAGATGTTAGTAAGTGCATACAGATTTGGAATTATTAGAAGGGTGTAAAAATTACCACTCATGGTTAAGGTGTCAAAACTAAGTTTTAATACCTTAACCATGAGTGGATAATGTGTCAAAACTAAGTTTCTCTAATTCTATAATTATATATAATACTCGGTTGAAGAATCCAAGTATATATATAATTATAGAAAGATCAACTATATAGTTTTAACACATTAACCATTATTAAAACTTTATTATAATATATGCTTTTTTATAGACAATGATAGTTTAGTGTGGTACTTTATGTATACTAAACACAATAATATACGTAAATACGGAGATGATAGATATGAAATGTTCAATGTGCCATGAAAATACAGCTGTAGTTTTTGTGACAAAAACAATTAATGATAAACCAGAAAGATTAGGACTTTGTTTACCTTGTGCAAGTAAACAAGGAATAAGTCCTATTGATCAAATGATGCAACAAAGTGGCATGAATCCAGGAGACTTAGAGAATATTAATAAACAGATGATGGAGATGTTTGAAGATCCAGCAATAACTGATTCGTTGAATCAGTTTATGGAACAAATGAGTAATGGAGATGGCAATGGAATGGATTTATTTAATTCTTTTGCAGGACATCAACCAGAAAAAGATGCCACTTTTGATGAATCAGATAATAAAGTTACTTTAACTGATGAGACAGTACCAGGACAAAAAGATGATACTCAAAAAGATAACCAAAAAGATAATCAGAAAGATAATTCAAGAAGTAATCCATTTGGCAATATTTTTGGTAATAATAAATCAACTGCTGTAAAACAAAAACCATCTAAAAATAAACGTAAAAATTTAGATAATTTCGGTATTAATCTAAGTCAAAAAGCTAAAGATGGAGAAGTTGATAGAATTATTGGACGACACCGTGAAATTGATAGAGTTATCCAAATTTTAAATAGAAGACAGAAAAATAATCCAGTGTTAATTGGTGAACCAGGAGTAGGTAAAACAGCTATTGCAGAAGGATTGGCAGTAAGAATTCATGAAGGTCAAGTTCCTGTCAAGTTACTTAATTCTGAGGTGTATCTTCTTGATTTGACTGCTTTAGTAGCAGGAACACAATTTAGAGGACAATTTGAAGGTAGAATGAAAGGAATTATTAATGAAGCAAAAGCAAGTGGTAATGTTATACTTGTAATAGATGAAGTTCATAATATTGCAGGAGCAGGAGAAGCTGAAAGTGGAGCTATGAATGCTGCTAATATACTAAAACCTGCTTTAGCTCGTGGTGATGTACAGATTATTGGAGCTACAACACTTGATGAATATCGTAAATATATTGAAAAGGATTCAGCCTTAGAAAGACGGTTTCAACCTGTTTTGGTTGATGAACCAACTATTGAGGAGTCTATTGAAATAATACAAGGTATTAAGGATTATTATGAAGATTATCATAAAGTGATTATTAGCGATGAGATTATTTCGCAGGCAGTTTATATGAGTGAAAGATATATATATGATAGATTTTTACCAGATAAGGCAATTGATGTTATTGATGAAGCAGGGTCTAGAGCTAACCTTAAGAATATGGGTCTTGTTGAACTTGAAGCACTCAAAAATCAATTGACAAAAGTAATATCTGAAAAAGAAGCGGCTGCATCAATTGATGACTTTGAAAAAGCAGCTGATTCTAGAGTTTTAGAATTAAAAATTACTGATAAGATTAAGCAACTTGAAATACAATGTGAAAATGTTCATATTAAAGATGAGGACATAGCATATGTTATAGAAGCTTGGACGAATATTCCTGTTCAGAGTATTAAAGAAGATGAAAAGGAAAAACTTATTAATCTTGAAAAACGATTAACAAGGAGAGTTAAGGGACAAAAGCAGGCAATTGAATCATTAGCAAAAGCCATAAGAAGAAATCGTTCAGGGTTTAAGAAACGTTTTAAACCAAGTTCTTTTATATTTGTTGGTCCGACAGGAGTTGGTAAAACAGAACTTGCTAAAGCGTTATCTGAAGAGCTTTTTGGTAACGAAGAAGCAATGATACGTTTTGATATGAGCGAATATATGGAAAAACACACAGTTTCAAAACTTATTGGTGCGCCTCCAGGGTATATTGGATATGATCAAGCTGGTCAATTAACCGAAAAAGTTAGAAGAAAACCTTATAGTGTTATTCTACTTGATGAAATCGAAAAAGCACATCAAGATGTATACAACATTTTACTTCAAATACTTGAAGATGGGAGACTAACTGATAGTCAAGGTCGTGTTGTTAACTTTGAAAATACAGTTATTATTATGACATCAAATGCAGGTACAACTAATAAATCTAGTACAATTGGTTATAATAATGAGAGTAAAGTAGCAAAGGATGAGCATGTGCATGATGCGTTAAAACAATTCTTTAGACCTGAATTTTTAAATAGAGTTGATGAGACAATTGTTTTTAATTCGTTATCAGCTGAGGTTTTACGAGAAATAATTGATGTGATGATTAAAGAGGTTATATTAATTGGTAGAGAAAAGAAAATAGAAATAGTGGTATCTGATGAAGTGGCAGATTATTTAGTTAACATAGGTTACGATGATAAATATGGAGCTAGACCACTTAGACGCGCTATTGGAAGATATATTGAAGATGAAATTGCCGAGAAATATATTCAAGGTGATATAGCTGAAGGTGGCAAAATCAATGTTACTCTTATGGATGACAAAGTTGTGATTTCCTCAGTTTAATTTTATATATTATTAATAAGGGTGTCAAAATATGAAACATAGTACTACATATAGTGCTACATATAGTAATACATATAGTGGTAGAATTAGAGAAACTTAGTTTTGACACCTTAATCATAAATGGTAAATAAGTAAATATAACC
>JAOZKH010000034.1 GCA_029935405.1 Vallitaleaceae bacterium
GAAATAGAAATTCCAGATGGTGACACTGATCCAAATTGGAATGGTGAAACTAGAAGAATTGATATAAATTCTTTAAATACTGTACCAAAAAACCAAGAAATATTACCTACAGTAAAATCAAAAGAAACATTAGTTCAACTGCTTAATTATAGTAATCAATTAAATAGTTATATTGAATCTAGAATTATGATAGATAGCGGAATAGTTAGTAATACGACAATGCAAGAAGAAAAGGCAGCAGAAGATTATTCTGATACTAATAATCAAGTTGAAGGAGTTGAAGAAGGGGATGTAGTAAAAACTGATGGCGATTATATATATTATATTAAAAATAATGAAGTTATAATTATGTCTACTGATCCATCAAAATTAGAAGTGGTTGCAACTATTTCGGTAGATAAAAGGGGCAATATTAGTGATATATATGTAAACGAAGGCCGTCTGTCAATTATCGGTTCTAGTTATGTCTACTACGCATATCCAGTTGAATTAATGAGTATTAATGATAAAGGGATTCAACCATATTATAATACGGCAAACACATTTTTGTTAACATATGATATCACAGAGATTACTGAACCCACTGTAATTATTGATATGGATTATGAGGGTAGTCTAGTTTCTTCTAGATTAATTAATAGTATGTTATATTTAGTAACAAGTAAAAATTTTTACTATTATGAAACAAGTATTACAGATATAGAAGAGTATTCTAATAAACCTAAATATAGTAATAATTTGACTAATGAAGTTACAATTATAGATTATAGTGAAATATTTTATTTTCCTCATTATATCAAACCTAATTTTCTAATGACAATTGGTGTAGATTTAGATACTAAAGCAGTTGATGTGCAAAGTTATCTTGGATCTGCAGAAAATGTTTATGCATCCCTTGACAATCTTTATCTGACTTTTACAGATTATGAATATACTAATGTTGGCCAAGGAGTAATATATGTGCCTAACTATAAAGTAAATACAGCAATATATAAATATGAGTTAAATAATGGAGTTGTAAATTATAAAACAAAAGGCATAGTTGAAGGTAAAATAATCAATCAATTTTCATTAGATGAATATAATGGTGATTTAAGAATAGCTACAACAATTGGTGAAATGTGGGATTTGACAAATGTATCTAGAAATAATATTTATATTTTAGATGAAAATCTTAATAAAATTAGTGAATTAACCGGATTAGCAGAAGGCGAAAGGATTTATAGTACGAGATTTGCAGGAGAACGGATATACATGGTAACCTTTAAGCAGATTGATCCTTTTTTTGTAATTGATGCCTCTGATCCTTTAAATCCAATGGTACTTGGAGAACTAAAAATTCCAGGGTTTTCAACTTATATGCATATACTTGATGAAAATCATGTGTTAGGATTTGGAAAAGATACAATTGAGCGAGATGGGTTTACTCAGATAGGCGGCGTGAAGTTATCACTTTTTGATGTTACAAACCCTATGGTACCTATTGAATCTAAAGTGGAAATTATAGGCACATCAGGAACTTACTCTGAACTTGAATATAACCATAAGGCTTTAATGATATCATTGTCTAAGGGAATTATGGCATTTCCAATTTCAGTTGCATCAGAAACGCCTTATTCTATCAATTTTATAGGTGCATATGTATATGATGTATCTGATAGTGACTTTGTGTTTAGAGGAACGGTTTCGCATCAAATAAATGATAAAACATATGATTACGATAATCAAATTCAACGTATAATATATATAGGTGACTATATTTATACTTTATCTCAAGGTAAAATGAAAGTAACAGCAATTCAATCAATGGAAATTATTGGATCATTAGAGTTTTAAAGTATTTATCAATATTTAGTTGAAATGTTTTCAATTACACGGTATTATATGAACAAGTAATTATTACAACGAAATTTCAATGAAATCACAATAAAATTTCAATGAAATCACAACAAAATTTCAATGAAATCACAACAAAATTTCAATGGTAAGGAGAATTATGGAAAAAGATAGAAAAATTGCAGTACTAATAGATGCAGATAATGTATCAGGAAAATATATTAAATATATACTTGATGAAATATCTAATCATGGAACACCAACAGTTAAAAGAATATACGGGGATTGGACAAAACCGGATTTAGGTTCATGGAAAGCGGTATTGCTTGATTATTCGATTACACCTATACAACAATACGGATATACATCAGGAAAAAATGCAACAGATGCTGCATTAATTATTGATGCTATGGATATATTATATTCTAATAATCTTGATGGTTTTTGTATCGTTTCAAGCGATAGTGATTTTACAAGGTTAGCATCACGCCTTAGAGAAGCAGGAATGTTTGTTATTGGTATGGGAGAACGTAAAACACCTAAACCGTTTATTTCTGCATGTGAAATGTTTAAATACTTAGAGGTATTAGCTAAAGTAGACGAGGTGTCAAATACTTCATCTACTAAGGCAGATAAAAATAAAGAAAAATCAGGTTTTGCAGATCGTAATGGTTTACTTAGAACAATTAAAACCATTGTTGATGATTGTTCTAATGAAGATGGATGGGCATATCTTGGTGAAGTAGGAACAAGAATTAATAAAAGATATCCGGATTTTGATGTTCGAAACTATGGACATTCTAAACTTACGCCATTAATATTGTCGTTAAAAGCCTTTGATGTTCAATCACAGAAAACAAGTAATCCAAGAGTGACAAGGTATTATATTAAAAATCAAGGTTAAGTTCAGAAGTTAGCAAATTATAGAATAGAAGATGGTTAAGGAGTCAAAACTATGTAGTTTTGACTCCTTAACCATTAGATTAATATAAAAACATTTCTTCTTGAACCATCATATATAATTCTTCAAGAGTTAATTGGTTTTCATATAAAAAAGTTGCTAATTCAATACCAACATATCTTAGATGCCATGGTTCATAGTTGTAACCTGTGATATTAACTTTGTCTTTTGGATAACGTATAATTAAACCATATTCATGAGCGTGTTGGGCGATAAAGATACCTTCGTCTAACTCGCCAAGTATTTCTTCTAATTTATAATTAATAGCGGCACAAGTGACGTCCATAGCTAAGCCTGTTTGATGTTCACTGTGCCCAGGTCTTGCACTTACTTTGTCAGCTGCTTCTAAACCTTTAGTATCAACATGATAGTTATACACTGAAACCTGAGTATCATATGAACGATAACCTGATGCACAGAATAAATCTAGATTTTCTTCAGCAGCAGCCGCAAATAAACCCTCAAGAGCTATTGCCATTATTTCGCGAACATATCTTTTGTCTACTTCTCCTGCAGCAGTAGATTTAATATTAGGAATAGCAAGATTTTCAGGAATATAATTATTTGGAAGATGATTTAGTTTATTGCACAAAACATATAACGAATCAGGAGAAATAGTATTACCAATAGTATTTTTAATGAAATTATATTCAGTAGTATATAGATGATATAACATATCTTGCAACTGTTCAAATTCAACAAAGTTAGATAAATGTATATTAAGATCATTAATAATTGGTAATACTATATTGGTATGGTATTCTTCAGTTGCTGTTGGGGTTTTCTCTTGATTAATAAAAGTGGAAGGTGACTCGATTCCAACTTTTCCATAAGGTACTTTAGGAAGATTTTTAATAACATTATTATTAGTAATATCATTAATGTCGGTAGGGTTTTTAAGGTCACTTGAGTCACTATTAACATCTACATCAGAAGTATCTATAGGTTCTTCTGTTGGATCTTCCATTGGATCTATTATTGTGTTTTCACCGTTACTATTTATATAATAAACTGCTATTCCTAAAATAATAGTAAACAGTACTAATCCAATTCCTAAAGCGATTTTATTCATAATGGTTCCTTTCTATTTCTTTTTCTCTTGATTGGAACATACAGAAGAGAAGAAGTTATTGTTTGATTACCTCCTAGTCTTATTGCTTCAGTACTGTAAGTTCTATTGTGCAAATATTCGCTTCTTGGCAAAAAATAGTCGTATACATAAGTATTCATTAAAGGTAGCTCCTTTCCTTCCTTTTTTAAAGGAAAAACTAAATAATTTTCTTCTGGAATTTTCTTGTAAACATAAGTGGAGAAATCATCATCAGTAATATTTGTAAAATCAACTGGTACACCAATAAGATGATGATAGTTTTCTTCGTTTTCTTGCGCCCAATGTAAATGATATAATGTATCAGATGTTTCGACTAATTGTTTAAGTACTGGATTAGACAAATCAATTGTCGGTAAAAATTCTTTGTGTGTATAACTGTATCCTTTTAGAAGTATTGAGGGCATGAATTTTTCAACAATGGTAATATCTTTAAATTGATTGTAGAAGAGAAGTTGGTTTTTGTCAAAGGGTAAGATACCGTGGAAATTATTTGATTGAATCGATTTTTTAATTTGTGAAGGCGAAATTCCAAAGGCTGATAAACAGGATCTAGTAAATACCTCAGGGGAGTTAAACCCATATTCAAAAGCTGCATCTATAATTCTGCATTTTTCCTTTTTCATATAGTTTAGAGCTTCTGTTACCTTTCTTCCTCTAAAATAATCAGAAGGTTTCATACCTGTAACATCTTTAAATATGCGTGCAAAATGATATTTAGAGAACCCTACATAGCTTGCAACGTCACCAATATTCACAGATTCTTTAATGTGAATTTCAATATATTCAATTGCTTTGATAATATCTGGTATGTTGTTCATATATCCATCCTTATTTAGCTGTATTTTTCAAAGGTACATATAATTTTATTTTCTTTTCATCGTTTTTTTTATGATCCTTAAAATGTCTAATAATAAAATATTGTTCCATATCATAATCGTCAAGTTGTTCGAGTTCTGATAGTTTGTTCATCCAATCTTTTGAATATTCTTCTTTTGTTAATTTTACAATTAACCATTTATCTGCTTCTAATTGATGTGAAACAAAGTTATAAGGTATTTTTTCTAATGAGCTAACCTGACATCCGATAAATGTAAGTTGATCATCTAAGTTGGTACATAGATCATAGCCTTCAACTTCAAAAAACTTTCCTGGAGATTGATCTAAACTTTGAATATATTTACTGTTTAAATACATTTCGCTAAATAATGCTTCAAGTTGCCAGGTTGAATATTCATTTGAAGTATAATCATTAGACCAATGTTTATCAAAATTATTAGCATATTGTAAAATTGTTTTTTCAAGATTATCTGCAAAGCCTTCGCTATTAGATTCGACTTCTTCACTCCATTTTTCCATTTTATCACCAAAATCATCCATATGTTTTTCGAAGTTTTCCATACCTTTTTCAAAAGTCTCACCCCAAGTGGATATATTTGCTTCAAGGGTTTTACCTAAACTTTCCATATTTTTACCAAAACCTTTCATGGTTTCAGCAAATCCATTCATAAAATCATAATCTTCATTAGTATCACTATTACTATTTCTATTATCTTGATATGTTTCTTTAGTTTTTGCTTTTGCCTCTTTGGCTTTAGCTTTGGCTTGATTTTTAAATTTATTAAGTTCTTCTTTAAGGGCATCTGTATCAATGTTTATTTCTTTTGGAAAATCAAAGTCGAATTTTATATTGATATCTTTAGATGATGAAGGTTTTTGAGGTTTATTAACAGTTTCGTATGAAGCAACTCCTGCTAATAATATTGTAGAACCATCAATTAATTTGAATTTCATTTGATTGCTCCTTTCTTTTAGGTGGTAGTAAATTGTTTAATGTAACTTCATTATGACAGATATTTAGGGGTGTTACATGATGAATTTTGATATATATTGATAAATATAACAAAAAAATTGATTTTTTTTGCCTTTTGATTGATAATATATTAAGTGATTAAAAATATGCACGGTGGTAAAAAATATAAAGAGATTGAAAAGAGGGATAATATGTATACTGATAATTTTTATGAAAATTTGAATAAATCCATTGAACTTAATCAAGCTTATAAGTATTATACTTCATATAGAAATAACATTACAGAAGTAATAATTAATACTATTACAGAAAAGAAGTTAAAGAGCATTACAATTATAGGTGCGGGTAATCTTATGGATATTGACTATAGACGGATTTATGAGATGAATGATATTAAGATTACTGTAACAGATATTGATGCAGAAGCAATTGATAGAGGAATTAAATTTTATGAATTAGAAGAAAGTAAGATTAATAAAGTTGTTTTTAATTATTTAGGAGTAGAAAGTAACTTTATAGAAACATTAAAAATAAAACTTGATAATCCTATTATTTCAGAAGAGGAAGCAATAATATTGATTAAAGATTATTTCAAAAGTATTAAAAATAGAATAATAACGACTACTTATAATGATAATATAGGATACAAAAGCGAGCTTGTTGTTGTATGTCCTATTTATACGCAACTTTTGTATCAAGAACTGCAGCACAAATTAAAAGAATCTAATAATTATCATTATATAAAGGATTTAATATTACAGGAAATGATTTATATTATTGATATGTTTAATCAACGTATTGTAAAAATGATTAGTAAAGGTAAATATATATTTGTGTTATCAGATATTATAGAAAAATCAATTACAAAAAAATCTAAGGAACATACAATTATATTTAAAAAAGAAGAGATTGAAGAGGAAATTTCGACATATGAAAAGACCTACGGAGTAGGTCTTGGAAGTTATGGCTTGATTAATATAGAAGAGTATACTAAAGTTATTCAGGATTATTATTATCAGTGGAACTTTGACAGTAATCGTAGTTTTTTGGTCAAGGGACTATTATTAATGAAATAACCTCTTAACGAATTGTTACTAAGTCGTTAAGATAATCAATAACTTCTTTAGTAGTGCCATTAAACATAATATCTTTTTTATTTTGATTTAATTGATATTCATACATCGGATCATAATAGTCCTTAAGGAATGATTCAATCCAATCTAAATGAAGGGATACATCGTTAGTAGTAAGCTGATGATTAAATGCAGTTTGTACACTATCAATCATTTGTTGATGGCGTAAGTCACCTAATCGCTTCTTTGCCTTGTTAATACTAGTAATAATGTATTCGTTCCATTTATTAAGCCCTAGCTCTTCTTCGTAGGTATTGATGTAATCTTTTTGTGATGATACAACGTATTCGTTAAGAATATTAACTGCCCGTTTTTCAAAAGGAACATGAACAACTACCAAAGGAGACTTATCACAATGTGCGTTAAATTCTTTAGGAATAAAACATCGTCCTACATGTCGTCCCTCATCTTCAAATACAATATGTGAATAACCTTTATCTTGTTTTTGTATGAGTTTATAAGCGAGATTGTTTTCGAAATTTATTTGATTAGGTTGAGGTGTTATATGTTGACCAAAAGAACTTCCGCGATGATTAGCTATTCCTTCAAGATCAATAGAAAAGTCAAAGGAATTGACTAGAGGGGTTTTACCACTTCCAGTTTTACCACCTAATCGAATAGGTTGAAAATTTTGATTAGTAGGGTTAAAACTTTCAATCATATAGTTTCTAAAGGCTTTAAATCCGCCATCAATTCGTTGTATGTCTCTACCTAGTATTTCCTGAATCCATTCTTGGCTGATTCTTGAACGTTGACCACCACGAAAACAGTATATAATGGTTTCAGGATATTCTAGATAAAAATCTATCCAGGCTTGAAGTTTTTGATCCTTGTTAAGGCCTTTAACAAGCTCGTAGCCAAGCTTAGTAGCTTCTTCGTTACCACTTTTCTTGTATTTAATACCAATTATATGACGTTCTTCATCACTCATAATAGGTAGGTTTATAGCGTTTTTAAAAGCACCTTTTTCAAATTCGATAGGAGCTCTCACATCAATAAGAGGTGTTTCATCTAATACGATTTTTTTGAAGTTATTAGTAGTATTTAAATTCATAGGATCTCTTTTCGTTTTATTGTAGGTTAGGGTATCAAAAGTACTTACTTGATATAAATCAGCTTATCACTTTGTGGATGAGTATATCCAATTGATTCTAATTCTAAGCCATTTTCTTTGGTTAATTGTTTGAAATGCTTTGTAGCGCTTTTTTTAACTATACATAACAAGCCACCTGATGTTTGTGCATCACATAATAGAATTTCTTGTTCTTTAGTCATAGGAGCAAGGGTGTGTCCATAACTCTTATAATTATTACGTGTTCCACCAGGGATACAACCTAATTCATAATATTTATGTGTATTTGGAAGAAAAGGAACTTTATCATATTCTATAGTAGCTGAAATATTACTTCCATCACATATTTCTCCAAGATGGCCCATTAAGCCAAAACCAGTGACATCAGTTACAGCAACAACTCCTTCAAGTTTAGAAATTTCGCTACCGATTTTATTAAGGGTACACATTGTATCAATAGCAACATCTATATGGTTAGATTCGATTTTTTTTCGTTTCTGAGCAGTTGTTAATATGCCGATTCCAAGAGGTTTAGTTAAGTAGATTTCACAGTCGATTTCACCTTTATTGTTTTGTTTAAGCATGCTGTTGTCAACAATACCTGTGACAGCTAGACCAAAAATTGGTTCTGGTGAATCGATTGAATGTCCTCCGGCAAGTGGTATTCCAGCATCAAAACAAACCTTTCTTCCACCGTCTACAACGGTTCTAGCAACTTCTGGGTCGAGTTTATCAAGAGGCCACCCAAGAATTGCAATTGCCATAATAGGTTTTCCACCCATGGCATAAATATCGCTTAATGCATTTGTGGCAGCTATTTTTCCGAATGTAAAGGGGTCATCTACAATAGGCATGAAAAAGTCGGTAGTACTTAAAACACAGGTACCATTACCAAGATCATATGCTGCAGCGTCGTCTTTACTTGAATTTCCTACTAATAATTTTGAGTCCTTAATTGCTTCTTGAGAAGTTTCAAGGATTTTGTCTAAAGTTGCAGGTGCGATTTTGCATCCACAGCCTGCACCGTGGCTATATTCTGTAAGTTTGATTGTTGCCATTGTATTTCTCCTCGTATAATAGTTGGTTAAGGATATTTAAGTAGCCTTATATCTAATTTAGTTTATGTTCTTTGTTATTAAGAAAGTTTGATAGTTGCCCATTTTTTTTGATGAAATCTTCTAAATAAAAAGATTAAGAAGATAAGAAAAGAAGTAATCTCTGCAATCCAAACACTTGCAACGCCTAAGTCTGTGAAACGTATAAATATATAGGACATAGGTATAAATATTGACCACAGTCGTAAGGATGTTATTCTCATGACAGCTTTTGTGTCTCCTGCACCTCTTAAGGCACCTGACATAACGATATAAGCATTTAAAAATATTTGATTTGCTGCCATTAAATACAATATATTTACGCTTGCATCAATAATTACAGTTTTATCAGTAAATAACATAATAATTGAACGAGGGAATAATAAGAATGCTAATCCGGCAATTGTTCCCCAAATGACTCCCATTCCTGTTGCGATATAACCGGTATCCGAAGCTTTAGTAATATCTTTTTCCCCTAAAGATTTTCCTACAAGTGTTGCTGTTGCTATTGAAATCCCTACGGCAGGCATAAAGCTTGTTGATTCTATAGTGATTAAAATTCTAAATAATGCTTCTGAATTGGTATCAAGGATTGTAATGAATATACCTAACAAGAAAAATGCACCTTGCATAAGAAATTGCTCTATTGCTCCAGGATAGGATATTTTCCATAATTGTTTTGCGACTGCTTTCTTTAGTTTCATAGTCACTAGTGTTATCTTAATACGATGTTTTCCTGATGTAAAAATATATACATATATAAAGAAGACAAGAATTCTTGCTAATGTTGTAGCAAGTGCAGCGCCACTTATTCCTAGTTCTGGGAATATCCAAACTCCTCTAATAAGTAAATAATTAAATAATATATTAAAAACATTGGCAAAAGCGGTGATATACATAGGAGTTCTTGTGTTTTCCACACCTCTTGAGGTAGAAGCAAAGGCAAAACTTCCAAATTGAAATACTAATCCAACAACAATTATTTGATAATAGGACATTGCGTTTTCAAGAACTTTTGTTGTAATATCATAGGGCATAAATAATAATTCTCTTGTGGAAAAGGCTAAAATCGAGATTACTAAACCAATAAGCATATTAATGGTAAAGTTGTTTCCGGCAATAATCTCTGCTTTCTTAAAATTCTTTTCACCATAGCTTCTAGATATTAAAGCAACAGCGCCAGTGTTGAAAGATGAAAATACAAATATTAATAGGAAGAAAATGGAATTTACAATACCAATTGCCGAAATAGCTTCTTCACCAATCATACGCCCAATCATTATTGTATCAGCAACCATCAACATAGTATTAAGTGCCATTTCCATTATTGCTGGTGCTGCAATAATCAATATATTTCTAATTAACTTTTTTCGTTTTATTATATAGTTCATAAATGCCTCCATACAGGGTGTAAATAAGTAGTTCAGGATACATTCTAACACAGAAGACTTAATCAGACAATTGGCAAAAAAATATTAATAAAAAAATTTAAGCTATTGACATTTAATTGATAATTATGTACAATTATTGTATGAATGCAATCGTATTATTTGAATGTATGGATATACATTGTATTATTTGAATGTTTCAATAATATTTTTTGATTGTTAAAGTAAGTCAAATTTTTAACAATCTCACTGAGCCGAGTGTCCTTCGGCTTATATGTATGTAGTAAATGGTAAAGGTATCAATACTACATAGTGGTAGAATTAGAGAAATTTAGTTTTGACACCTTTACCAATAATGTAACTTGATTAGTGTAGGGGTTTTACTAATCATAATAACTGACAGGTTGTAATGAGGAACATTACAAAGAGGAAGGAAGGAATGGATGAAACGAACACTTTCTACTTTTATTGTGTTATACCTTATATGGATAGCACTTGCCGGTATTAGTGCAGAAGAACTATTAGTTGGAGCAGTTATTTCGCTAATTGTTGCTTATGTCATTAAAGATACCAGTATTTATGAGTTTTCTATAGGGATAGTTGTACAGGGGCTGAAATTTATAGCCTTATATTTACCTTTATTCGTATGGAAGCTTATCTTAGCAAATGTTAGTATTGCAAAAATAGTGTTGAATCCAAAGTTACCAATTAATCCAGGATTTGTTACTATTAGAACAGGATTAGACAGTGAAGTGTCTAAATTAATTTTAGCAAATTCAATAACACTCACGCCTGGGACTTTAAGTGTTGATGTTAATGGAGACGAATTATTGATTCATTGGGTAGATGTTCAAGGAGAAACACAAAATGAACATTTTAAAGAAATTGCTAGCGATTTTGAGAAAAAATTAGGGGGGATTTTAAAATGATGATTGTGATTGTTCTATCCCTTATTGGAGTAGGAATTTTATTTAGTATAATAAGATTAATCAAAGGACCAAGTGTTATGGACCGTGTTGTAAGTGTTGATACGATTAATATTATGGTTGTGGGACTTATTGCTGTTCTAGCAATTGTTTTTGAAAATGGGCTGTATTTAGATATAGCTATAGTATATGGGATATTAGCATTTCTAGAAACTATTGTTCTTGCAAAATATATGGAGGGTAAATCATGATAAATGAAATTATTGGTATTATTTTTATGATTTTTGGAAGCCTGTTCTATATATTAGCAGGATTAGGTTTATTACGTATGCCGGATTCTTTTAATAGAATTCAAGCAGGTACAAAGGCAACAACGCTAGGTGCATTTTCTATATTGCTTGGTGTAGGAATTTATGATGTAAGTAATTTGTTGAAATGTATTGTGATTATTGTTTTAATAGCTCTTACAAATCCTATTGGTAGCTCCCAGTTAGCAAGGACTGCTTATAAAAATGGTGAAAGAGGGGTGGCAAAATGAGTTTACAGCTAGGTTTGCAAATAGCTTTAGGTGTGATAATGGTTGTTATTGCCATTATCGCTGTAGAAGCCAAAAAAATAATTAGTAGCGTTATTTACCTTTCCTTATTAAGCCTTTTAGCAGTTGTTGGCTTTGTATTAATGAGTGCACCAGATGTTGCAGTAACTGAAGCAGTTATTGGCTCAGGAATAGTAACGTTTCTATTTGTATTTACACTTATTGGAGTTAACAAACAAACAGCTATTAAAGAAGATAGTATTAATGACTTAGATGTTCATACTATATCTCCTTTGGAAGGTGGTGACATTAAATGAAAAAACTGGTTGCAGTATTATTAGTAGGTTTAATGTTATTATTACTTTTTATTAATATGTTTGATGGTAGTTTAGAATTTAATAAAATGGATTTAGCAGATGTTGACGGTAATTATTATGCTAAAAATCCAATTGTATCTAATATGGTAACATCGGTTGTTGTAGATTACCGTTCCTTTGATACGCTTGGTGAAGTAACTGTATTATTTGTTAGTAGTTTAGGTGTAGCTTTTATGCTTGGTGGTTTAACTACAAGAATAAAATTCAAACATGATGATAGTTTTTTCTTAAGAATTGGTGTTAAAGTTTTATTTCCAATTATAGTTATCGTTGGCGTATTTATGTTTGTTCACGGACACTTAACTCCTGGTGGAGGTTTCCCTGGAGGCGCATTAATTGGTGGAGCCATGCTTTTTAAATATATTAGCGATAGCAAATACAGAGCAAAAATCAGCGCATTTAAAGTTCTTGAAGGAACAATGGGCTCAATATATGTTCTTCTAGGAATTGTTGGAATTCTTGTAGGAAATTATTTTTTACAAAACATTCTTGATATTGGAGAACTTGGTAACTTGATAAGTGGTGGTTTGATCCCGATTATATATGTTTTAATAGGTTTAAAAGTCGGAAGCGAATTAACCGGAATATTTGATCACTTTATGAATGAGGAGGTGTAATAGATGCATATCGTCGGAATAGTTCTTATGTTAATTGGCGTTTATGGTCTTATTACAAATCGTCATATTATTAAGATGATTGTTTCCATAAATGTGTTAGAAATTGGTTTGAATATATTTATTATTGCAGTTGGTTATGGTGAGAATACAATAGCGCCAATACTTACTAAAAGTAATATAAATGCTACAAATTTTGCAGATCCATTACCACAGGCGTTAGTATTAACAGCTATCGTTATTGGTGTTGGAACCACTGCAATTTTATTAGCGGTTGCAAGAAAATTGTATCAACAATATGGTACTTATGATTTGACAGAAATGGAGGGTAAATAATGATACGTCCAGTTTTATTAGTGGTTCTTCCATTATTAATTGCTTTTTTATCTGTGATGTTTAAAAAGCAAACAAAACCATTATTATTAATTGCTGTCCTGATTAATGCAGTTGTAGTGTTTGTTATTGATAAGGGAGAATATATTATTGGTAATCATATGCAACCTTACGGCATTGTTTTAAATGTAGATAATTACAGTCTTTATGCATTAATAGTATTAAATGTACTTTTTGCATTATTAGTATTATTAAACCTTGCTAAAATAACTAAGATAGCATCTATACTAATGATAGCTCTTGGTGGATTAAATGGCTTGTTAATGACAGGAGATTTATTTAATCTATTTGTATTTTTAGAAATAAGTGCTATCGCAGCATTTATGATTGTAGCAACCAACAAAAAACTAATACATGTATTTAATTATATGATTATAGGTATTGTTGGTAGTGTTATGTATTTATTTGGAGTAATATTACTTTACAGTCAATACGGAACATTAAATATGAATAAAATGGCTGAATTAATGACTACGACAGGAACACCTGCTACATATATTCCGATTATTATGATATTTGGTGGTTTAGCAGTTGAAACTAAACTTTTACCTTTTAATGGTTGGGTTAAGGGTGTCCTTGGAAATAGCGATTCTTTAGTTGGTCCAATGATTGGTTCTATATACTCAGGTGTTATGTTAATTGTATTTGGTAGATTATTTACCGATGTTTTTGTTCTAAATGATCAAGTGAGAATTCTTTTAAGTGTTATCGCAATTGTCACATTAATTGCAGGTGAGGTTTCTGCATTTAGTACGATGAAGCTTAGAGAGATATTATTGTATTCAAGCGTAGCCCAATCAGGACTTGCTGTCTTGTTGTTCTTAAATGGTTATGGTAGTATTGCAGTTTTAGTTGTTTTTGCAAATGTACTTGCTAAGTTTATATTATTTATGTTAGCGGGTGTAATGACAAATAGTCATAAGAAATCAGAACATACTGAATATGAACATATACTTAATAATACAGTTGATAATCATGATGATATTAGTACTTTAGCAGGGATATTTGTTAAAAACCCACTTAATGGCGTAGCTTTTAGTGTGGCTTCATTATCACTTGCTAGTTTACCTTTATTCTTTGGATTCTTTGTAAAAATCAACGTATTGTATTCTATGTTTTTACGAGGTGATTATGTTCTTCCAGCTATTATACTTGCAACTTCTTTAGTTGAAGGTGCATATATAATCCGCATGCTTGTTGTATTGTGGAATCCTGGTAAAGAAGGGGAGAAGGCTACAAAAGAAGCTGTTACTTCTCTTAACTATGAAATAGATCAACTAGTTTGTATGGTTTTATTATTAATTAGTTTGTCATTGGTAGCACTTGGTATATCACCTGATTTGGCTATTGACAGAGCAGATGAAGCCGGAGCAGACCTTGAATACAACATAAGTACAGAATATGTTGAACTAGAAGGAGGTAAGGAATAATGACGATTTTAACAATAATTATCGCCTTAATAGTGCTTTCCTTTGCAACTTATTACATTACTAAAATAAATAATCAAGTCGGAGCTTATACAACAGTTGTTGTAACACTGGCTGCATTAGTAATCTTTCTTTTAGAGGGAGATAAGTTATCGGGAGCTTCTAGTATAGGTATTTTAAGATTTAGCGTAACACCTCTTGCATGGTTTTTCTCTATCATAATGTTGATAGTATATTCAATGGTTGCATTTTTTAATCCTTATTGGATGAAAAAAATATTACACCCTGGAGCTTACAATATGTTGTTCTTACTATCACTTGCAGGAACAATCGGAGTATTTTTTGCTGAAAACTTTATTGTAATGTTCATCTTCTGGGAAATAGTTGTATGGGCTTCAATGTTTATTATTCCCTTTGGTAAATCAAGAACGGCATCAGTCGTTTATTATGCAATGAGTACCTTTGGATCATTTACATTCCTATATGCCATCTTTATGTTGTATGCAAATTACGGGACTTTTGTTATTAAAGATTCTCTTGAAGCGGCAAAAGGTGATGCTAACATTGCTATAGCCGCATTTATACTAATGTTGCTTGCAGGTTTTATTAAACTAGGTATATTTCCATTTCATATTTGGTTACCTATGGCACATGGTAATGCACCGGATACATTTTCGCCTATATTATCAGGTGGATTGGTAAAGCTTGGTGCATTTCTAACAATACTAATTACAACACTCTTACCAATACATGAAGTTACTAAGGATCAAGCGTACATATTTGGGGTTCCAATACTTATCTATGTGCTTATGATATTTGGTGCTATTAGCATTGTTGTTGGTACATTAATGGCAATTAAGCAAGATGATGCTAAAAAGTTATTAGCGTATTCATCAGTTGCTAATGGTGGATACATTTTAATAGGTATCTTACTATATGATGAAATGGCACTTAGTGGGGCATTAATTCATATATTTGGACATGCTATTGCTTCTGCAACGGCCTTCTTGACTATTGCTGCAGTTTCATATAGAACAGGAACAACTAAGATGAGTGAACTTGGTGGTATGATTCATAAGATGCCAATTACTTACGTAGTCTATTTAATGGCTATTATCAGTATGGCAGGAATTCCACCAATGACTGGTTTTATTTCTAAATGGTTACTATTTCAAGCATTAGCTGATCAAGGTATGTTCTTCATAGCAACAACAATGTTCTTTGGATCTATTGGATCTTTCTTATATGTGTTTAGACCGCTGTCTGTTTTGTTCCTTGGACAATTAAAGCCAGAACATAAAACGGTTAAAGAAGCACCTATTGGTATGTTGATTCCAATGGTTATTTTATCAGGTATTACATTGTTCTATGGCGTGCTTCCTAATAGCTTAGTTGAATACACAGCAAAGATTGAAAGCGCTCTTGGATTTGATAAAGTTATTGAGACATCAGCACTGGTTATACAAGGAAATAACGGAGATTTACATGCTCCGCTAATTACTGGGATATTTGCTTTTGGATTTATTATTGCTTTAATCATATTCTTGATTGCTCCAAAGTCAAGAAAAGTAGGTTTAATGGATACATATACTGCTGGTGAATTTTTGTATACTCCTAGCTTATATCATGCAGGATATGCATACTATGCACCTTTTGAAAGACTTTACCAAAAACATCCAAATATTGTTGCTCTGTTTGCGGCATTGGTTCAGAAAGTTAAAGATTTTGGAAAGTTTATACGTTTTGTTTTCTTTAGCAGATGGCCTGGTAGAGGAGTTATGTTTATAATATTAACAATGATTTTACTAATGTGGGGTGAAAAGCTATGACAATTACAATAACTGATTTTTTAGTTGCATTTGGTGTTGCTTTTTGTGGTTGGGCACTTCAAACTTCAGTAAGTGGAATCACACGTAAAACAGTAGCAAGAATGCAAAAAAGATATGGACCAAAATGGTATCAGAATTTTAGAGATATTTTTAAATTATTAAATAAAAGAGCAATTACTCATGGTTGGGTATATGACTTTGGTGTTATTATGGCTCTTGCAGGAATTATAGGTACAGCTATGTTTACACCTGTTGCTAACATTGTTGTATTTAAAGGATATGACAATTTCTTCGTTTTTGTATATCTTTTTGCAGTAGGTATGCTTGGAATGGCAATGAGTGCTTCCGGTTCGGGAAACCCACTTGCAAGTATTGGTGTTATGAGGGCATTGACTCAAATGGTTGGTTATGAAGTACCGTTTATGGTAATTGTTCTTGCACTGATTCATGTAAGAGATACAAGCTCGATTTCAGCTCTTGTTGATATTCAACAAGCATCAGGTTGGAATCTTGTTGTCATGCCAATTGGAACAATTGTAGGTTTTATATGTTTAATGGGTATGTTAGGTAAAAAACCATTTGACACTTATATTGCTCCGGCTGAATTAGCATCTGGACCAATGGTAGAATATGGTGGCAAGCAACTTGGAATGTTAATGATTATGCATGAGATTGCTACCTTTGTTGAAATAAGTTTATTTGTAAACTTATTCCTTGGTGGTGGTTCTAATATTTTGGAATTCTTAGTTAAGTATTTTATCGTATATACATTGGCAAGTTATGTAAGTAATGTACTTGGTCGTTTTAAGATTGACCAAGTTGTAACATTTTATTATAAGATACCTATATTGCTGGCTTTAATACAAGCCGGAATGTTGGTTATCTTCGGCTGGGGGGTGTAGAAAATGGCAAAAAAAGCTAATATCAAAAAAGATAAAGTAAAAAAAATAGTAATAGATAAATCAAAAAGTATAATTGATGCACCATCAGGCATGTTTAGCGATAAGATTAATGAACCCTTCGCACATGAAATGATAGTATCTAAAGATAGAAGTGAAAATCTGACACCTAAACAACGTAAAAGAAAGTGGAAAAGTATGGCTAATTACTTTAGTGCCAATTCACTTTGGATGTTAATGTATTGTACCGGTTGTTGCGCGATTGAGTTGCCTCAAGCAATGACGAGTAGATATGATATGGAACGTTTAGGAATGGGGCCTATGGCGACACCTAGACAGGCAGACATCTTACTTATCACAGGTTATTTAAGTCTTAAAACTCTTCGTCGTTTAATTTATACTTACGAGCAGATGAGTGAACCAAAATACGTAGTTGGATTTGGACCATGTACCTTAAATGGTGGTATATACCATGATTCTCATGCGGTTATTAATCAACTAGATCAATATGTACCAATTGACTTATATATTGCAGGTTGTATGCCAAAACCTGAAGCGGTTATGAATGGCTTTCAAGATTTAATTGACTTAATTGAAGTAGGAGAAGCAACAGGATGGAAAGACTACCATGCAAGGTATGAATGGTATAAACAAAACCAAAAAGAAGCTCTTGGGGAGGTGATGATACATGATGAATTCCACGAATAGACCAGGTATGAATGAAATGGTAAATGAACTTAAAGCTAGATTTAATGTGGAAGAAGTGACTTTTGTACAAGATCACGAAGCTCATGTTGATTTACATAGAAAAGACCTACATGAGGCGTTAACTTACATGAAACAAAATGGATTTAGGCAGTTATCAGCAGTAACTTGTATTGACTGGCCTAATGAAAAGATTTTTCAATTAATATTTAATATATATGACTGGAGTAAAGGTAATAGATTTATTTTCAGAGTTAAAATCGATAGAGAAGAAGCAATGTTTACAACAATTACCAATATTTATGGTGGAGCAAAATATTATGAAAGAGAAGTCCATGAATTCTTTGGAGTTGTTTTTGAAGGTAATGATTCAGCCTTAAAACAATTATTCTTAGAACAATGGGATGATCTTCCACCACTTCGCAAGGACTTTGATTCAAGAGCATACTCTGATCGAAAATATGTTAAGCGTGAATATAAAACTAGCTTTGGAGAAAAAGGAGGTGAGCCATTTGAAAGAAATTAAATTATTCTTAGGACCACAACATCCAGGTATGCACGGGAACGCTTCAGTACATATGTATGTTGAAGGTGATATTATTAATAAATCAAGATTAGTTCCAGGTATGCTTCACCGTGGATTTGAAAAATCTATGGAAAATCGTACATGGATGAACAACATAGGTTTAATTCCAAGAGTATGTGTTGTTGAACCTGATATTAATGAGATGTGCTTTGCTCAAGGAGCAGAGATACTTAATGAAGTTTTGGTTCCTGAAAAGGCTCACTATATTAGAATGTTAATTCTTGAATTAGCTAGAATTTCTATTCACTTAATGAGTTTAGGTGGAATAGGTGGACCGACAGGTTTATATACCGCTATGTATTGGGCGCAGGCTGATCGTGACTTACTGTTAGATATTTTTGAAGCGATTACGGGTCACCGTGTTTATCATATGTATATTGTACCAGGTGGTGTTCGTAAAGATTTACCTGAGGGCATTGAAAAACTTATTATAAAAACATTAGATGGAATAGAATCTAGACTTCCAGAATATGAAGACTTAATTTTCAACAATCCTACTATGCAGAGTCGTATGGTTGGTGAAATTATGCTTCCTGCAGAGGTTGTATGGGATCTTGGTGTTACTGGAATAGGTATGCGTTCAGCAACTGGTGAGGCATATGATCTGAGAAAGGTTAATCCTTATGCAAGGTATGATCAAGTTGAGTTTGACGTTCCTGTAGCAACTTACTCAGATGCTTATACAAGAATGAAACTGAAAATGTTAGAAGTATATCAAAGCATTAGAATTATTCGACAAGTTCTTGATGGTATGCCAGAAGGTAAGCCAAATGTAAAAATATCAAGAGGTAGTGCTCTTAAATGGACGGTTAAAGAAGGTCAAATTTATTCAGCGGTGGAATCTAGTCGTGGTGAGTTTGGTTATTACATGGTTTCTGATGGAGGAACAAGTCCATACCGTGTAGCCGTACGTGGAGCAAGTTATCCACAAGGATTATTAGGAATCGAAAAATATATGCCTGGAACTCGTATTGATGATGCACCATTATGGTTTGATACTATGGGAATATGTTCACCTGAGATTGATAGATAGGAGGAAGTTATGGAGAAACATTCAAAAGGAATTTATAAGAAAAAAAATCTTTTCGCTCCAATAAAAGCTTGGAAATATGCGTTAAGAAAACCTGTAACTGTTCCTATGGAAGATATCTTTGATAAACCTAGAGTTGGACCTAAAAACTCAAGAGGTTTTCATGTTAATGACTGGGAGAAGTGTATAGGTTGTGGTACTTGTGCTGAGGTATGCCCTACTGAAGCAATAAATATGGTTAAACGTAGTGATGTGGCTAATGAAGAAGGTTCACACCCTGAAAGACCTACAATTGACTATGGCAGATGTTGTTTTTGTGCTTTGTGTGTTGATATTTGTACAACAGGAAGTCTAAATATGACTAGAGAATATTTGCATAACTCAGCAGATGCGGAAGATTTTTATCGTATGCCAACAGAGGATTCTATTAATGGTGAAGGAACAGGATTTGGGTATCAAAAGACAGATGACTCAAATTTATTAGACCTTATTAGACCAAATATGGTTATGGAAAATTCAAGTCGTAAAAAGTCTTTTATTGAGATTATAAAAGGTTATTCACTTGAACAGGCGAAGATTGAAGCAAGTCGTTGTGTTGGCTGTGAAGTTTGTACTAAAACTTGTCCAGCTAATATGCATATACCTCAATATATTGATGCTATTTGGAATGGAGATATTGAAGAAGGTTTAAAACTGTTATACAAAACAAATCCATTACCAGGTGTTTGTGGTAGCATCTGTACACATACATGTGAAAGTGTATGTTCTATAGGTAAATTAGGCGAACCAGTTGCTATAAGATGGTTAAAAAGATATATTGTTGATAATGCACCAGAAGAGATGTATGACAAAGTGATTATGGAGCCAGTTTCAAAGACTGGAGAAGGAAAAATCGCTGTAGTTGGTGGTGGTGCTGCAGGTATGAGTGCTAGTTATTACCTAAGAACCTTAGGATATGATGTAGATCTTTATGAAGCCAAAGATAAAGTTGGTGGTGTTGTCAGATACGGCGCACCTACATACCGATTACCTGAAGAAAGACTTGATAAAGATGTTGACTTATTAGAGAAAATTGGAGTTAAGTTCCATGTAAATACTAAAGTTGGCGTTGATATATCTCTTGAGGAAATCAGCAAAGATCATGATGCAGTATTCTTATCAACAGGATTTCCATTATCTAGGTCAATACCGATACCAAATATCGAACATAAAGACGTTAGATATGCTATGGAATTACTAGCAGGGGCTAGAGACTATAAGCGTGGTTCTTTAGAAATGCCTGATATTAGTGAAGATATTGTTGTTATTGGTGGTGGTAATGTTGCCTTTGATGTTGGCCGTACATTAGAAAGATTACAACAAGAAAAATACGGTAAGTCAAATGTTAACATGGTGTCCCTAGAAACTAGAGATATTCTTCCTGCTGACCTTGAAGAAATTGAGGAAGGTGAAGAAGAAGGTTTACATTATTTCTTTGGAAATGGTCCAGTTGCAGTTGTGCTTGACGATGAAGATGCTTCTGACTCTGTGATTACCGGATTAAAAGTGAAATGTTGTGTATCAGTATTTAACAAAGAAGGTGGATTTGCGCCAGAGTTTGATGAAGAAAAAATACAAATAATTCCTGCAAGTCAAGTATATGTAAGTATTGGTCAAATGAATGATCACCCTTACTTTTCTGAAGAAATGCTATCTAAGATTGAAGTGAATCGAGGAAAAGTTAAGACAGAAGAAAATGGACAAGTTATTGGTCTTAACTGGCTATTTGCTGGTGGAGATATTGTTAATGGCCCAGATATAATTCATGGAGTTGCTGATGGACATCGCGCAGCTAGAGGAATTGATGAGCTTTTACAGAATAAGAAAAAGTAAATATGAGTAGGGTGTCAAAAATCAACTAATTACTTTTGATACCCTATTCAATACTCAATACCCAATACTCAATAATTAATAATTAACCCCGTCTTATGCGTACTTAAATTAGTACTTAAGGCGGGATTTTTTTATTTTACTAAAACTAGACATTTAAATTTTGTTAATTAATATTACTTGTTCCAATATATTATTAATGATATTATATAGTTAAGAAT
>JAOZKH010000035.1 GCA_029935405.1 Vallitaleaceae bacterium
AACCTTTTTGTTCTCTATATGCATCGTATGTAGGATCAACTACTACCCAACGTTCTTCACTTGTCAAGTAAATTTCGTTCCATGCATGATATACATCTGATGTGTTTGCATATCCTTTTACCATTTTAGTAGGGATACCTTGACTTCTAAGCATTGAAGCTAGTAGTGATGAGTAATCATAACATATGCCTGTTCCAATTTCTAAAGTAATATCATTAGTTGGAACATAACTATAATCTAATCCTTTGATTTTTTCATAGTCATATTTAATATTTTTAATAACATATGTATATAATTCATTAATTATTTCTTCTTCTGTTAATTGAACATCGTCTCTATCTTCTTTATAAGCTGTTTCTTTTTTTGCTTCTAGCGCATCTGCGACTAGTTCATTAGCTAACTTTATGGATTCATCTTCATCTTCCCATTTGATTTCAAGTACTGATTGAAGATATACATTGTTTTCATCTGTAAGTTCAACTTGATAATATTGTGATGCGATTTTCTTGTATTTTGTTCCTGTTGTATTTTCATATAAACTAATTTTATATCTACCATTTCCTAATTGAAGTGGATAATTAACATATTGCGCATTGTTAAATACATTGTAAATATACTTTTCATCATCTAATTGAACTACAAGTTTTATTTTCTTTTCTGATCTATTATTATAAAAAACACTTACTACGCCTTCTTTTGCATAATCAAAGTTTAATTCATGACCATATTCTGGTAATATTCTTTCAATATTTTCTACTACTTTTTCATCTTTAATGCTAACAGTTGTTGATTCTGGAGTGATTGCAAATACTGGAGTTACTCCTAATGTTGATAGCGCCAATGTAATTGTAACAAATAAAAAAACAACCTTCCTCATAATAATTCTCCTTTCGATAACTGGCTACCATCTCTCGAAGGCCCTATAGTTTTGCGTCCTAATCTTTCGATTAGTTTGCCTGTTCGTTTGAAATTCATCTGGATGTTGTTTCACCTGATTATTTGTCATCTATATATTTTAGACAAATAAAAACTTTCCGCTTCGAAAACTGGCTACCATCCTCTTGGAAGGCCCTATAGCTTTGCGTCCTAGCCTTTCGACTAGTTTGCCTTTATCGGTGAAAAGCACCATTCACAGATATTCTCTTGTATTGATTATGTTGATAGTATAGCAAATTATATTATGAACAACAAGGTATATTTTGTTAACATATTATGAATTTTTATTTAACACATTTTCTTATTGTTGTTCTTTATCAATAGCATGCACAATCAAACGATGTGTCGGATTATACACAGGATCACATGTAATCAAAGTTAACACACGGTAATTTGAACTGTTTTTAAGCACTGACATATCATCTGGTTCAACTATCTTTATTTCATATATAACATAGGTAATTATTTCATTGCCTGTTTCTACTGTAATCTCATCGCCAATAACAACTTCATCTAACCTGTTAAAGTATACTCCAAAGCTATGACTTCTATGCCCTGCAACTACTGCATTGCCGATTTTACCTATGTCCGCAGTATTCTCCATATGTCCAATAGCAAACCTTAATGTATCAAGATCAGCACCTTCTGCTATTGGAGCTCTTAAATCAATCTTAGGTATATTAATAACACCTATTGTATCAGGTTGTTCCCCTAATGTCATAGAGCTTCCTTGATTATCACTATCCTCAGTTTCAATACCACTTCCATCTAAGTCAATTCCATCTATCGATTCAATATCTACATCTAACTGTTCTTGACCTTCTATAGTATTTGTTGACTCAAAAACAGAATCCAAATCAGCATATGCTTCATTAGCTGCTTCATTACTATCACTTTCTAGATAAAAAGCATCCATCATCGCTTGTTGCTTTTGGTCGGCAATATATTTACCTATAAATGGAAATGCTACAATTGCCAATCCAACAATTATTAAAATCGTACCTACATACTTCTTCATATGAACCCTTCTTTCATTATTATAGTATCAAATCGAATACTATTTCTTATTATAATTATTCATAGCATAGTCTATACCGTTCTTTATATATGCTTCAACTCCATTAGCCGAATGCTCAATCCCTCGTTCTACATCATCCATTTCTTTTTTCATGAAATGCTTCAGAACAAATACTTCAGATTTAACACCTCTCGGTTGTGGACCGATTCCGACTTTATATCTTAAAAAATTATCATGCCCTAAATGGCTAATAATATTCTTAATTCCATTGTGTCCACCTGCACTACCTTTATTACGTATTCTTAGAGCACCTACATTCATGCTAAGATCATCATATATAATTAATAAATCTTCTTCATCTAATTTGTAAAAATCAAGTATCGCTCTAACACATTCTCCACTTAAATTCATATATGTAAGTGGCATTACCAATAATACTTTTTCCCCTTCAATAAACCCCTGTCCTATAAGACCTTTAAATTTCCTAGCATTCATATTAATATTATGTCTATGTGCCAAAAGTTCAACAACCTCAAAACCGATATTATGTCTTGTTTTGGCAAATTTTAAACCTTTATTCCCAAGGCCAACAATTACTTTCATTATATTTCCTTCCAAAACTATTTATGAATGATTAAAGTGTTAAAACTACATAGTTGAAAACTTAAAAAACTCAAGTTTAAGACCTTAACCATGAATATACTATATAACAAATATATGAAGCCTGCAAGTGTATTGTTGATTATAATTAATGTATCAAAAATAATACTTAGTGTGAAATTTAGTAAAACTTGCACTCGACACTCTAACCAATTAATCGATTATTGTAAGTATTACTTCAGCTAATGTATCCTCTCCATCGCTCAAAACACATTCCAAGTTACTAATTCTATCCCCTTGAATATTTACTCCTATATTCAAAATCATGTCATGATTCAATTCAACCATCTTTATAATCATTACATATGGAATCAATTCACTATTAAAATCATTAAACCGTAGATACATAGCTAGTTCACCGCTAAAACTCAAAGTTTCCGGCAGTAATTCCATTAATTCTTTTTTAAAATTCCATTCTATTTCATAGCCAGCTATTTCCATATCTATTGGGAAAACTTTTCCTTTAAATATACCATCTATTAACACTCCACTAATTTGCATGTCAATTTCTCCTATAATCATACTCCCTTCCACTCTCCAGTGCTGCTTTGTAATCTCCGATATATTAAGTGCCTTTAGATAACTTTTTGTCACCATTATATTGCCTATTATAATTAATATATATAACAACAGAAATAGCACACCAACAATTAAATTTTTCTTCATAAAAGCCACCTATATTTAATTACAGCTAACCATAGTAAATAACCTAAAGTAATAAACGGAATAAATGGTACATTCTTATTCATAATTGGTAATATTTTTCTTCTTAAGACACCCCTAATCAGCCCATATATTATAACTAATATTAAGCCAACGATAAATATCCACATTACATTATATAATCCTAATAATAATAATAAAACTATCAATATCAAACTATCTCCAAAACCGAACTTTACCTTTTTAGTAGTTGATATCTTTCTATCTTCTTCACTTATCAATAATTTCTTAATTATCAACAATTTCTTAATTATCTTAATCACAAAATAAAAGACACCAACTAAACAGATTGCTAAGATCCACATTATATTTAGCGGCATCATGCAATAAGCTCCTATACGAATCAAGCTTACAACACTCACTAGTGGAATAATTATTAAAAATCTATCTATACTAACTTTCATACAGGTAATATCCTCATAAGCAACTATCAACATAAAAAATCCTATCCACCCATACACAACTAATTCACTCATATTATTACCAAGCCATTTCTTCTAATATTACTATATTATACTTTTCTCTTCTCTTCTTTTCTAATATAACCACCTTAACAAAACCACATACACACCACAATCACTAAATAGTCCCATACAAAAAAGCCATACAATGTGTATGGCCTTTTGTATCAGGATTTCACCCTGTTGATAACTTTCTAATTTACATAAATATTTTGATCTCTATTTGGTCCAACTCCAACCATTGTAACTTTTGCCCCACATAATTTTTCAATACGTTTTATATATGCTTTAGCGTTTTTTGGTAGCTGTTCATATGTTTTTATATGATCAATTACCCCCCAACCAGGCATTTCTTCATAAACCGGTTCGCATTTTGCTAGTTCTTCTAGACTTGCAGGGAAATGTTTAGTAATTTCACCATTTTTACTATAGGCAACACAAATTTTTATTGTTTTTATATCACTTAAAACGTCTATTTTATTAAGCGCTATACTTGTCAATCCACTAGTTCTAACCGCAAACTCGCCAATTACAGCATCAAACCATCCACATCTTCTAGGCCTACCTGTTGTTGTCCCATATTCATGTCCTACATTGCGAATCTTATCTCCTGTATCATCAAACAATTCAGTTGGAAACGGTCCCTTGCCTACGCGTGTTATATAACCTTTCATAACACCCAAACATTCATCGATTGCAGTTGGTCCAATTCCAGAACCTACACAAACACCTCCTGTAACAGGATGACTACTTGTAACGTATGGGTAAGTACCTAAGTCTATGTCTAGAAGAGTTCCCTGCGCACCTTCAAATAGTACTTCTATTCCTGAATCAACAGCTTCAAAGGCAAGCACTGTTGTATCCGTAACAAATCGAGCCAATTTATTTGCATATTCTCTATATTCAGCAATGATTTCATCAGCATCAAATTGTATATCCTGTTCATAAACATATTTAATTATTTTATTTTTTACTATTACATTTTCTTTCACTTTTTTAGCAAAAACTTCTTCATTCATCAAGTCACAAAATCTTATTCCACTTCTTTCTACCTTATCCATATAACATGGACCGATCCCCTTTTTAGTTGTACCGATATCATCAGTGCCTCTTGCAATTTCTTTGATTCCATCTAATACTTTATGATAAGGCATTACCACATGAGCACGTTCTGATATGCGAAGATTATCCACTGAAATTCCTTCTCTTAAAAGCCCATCAATTTCCTCAAGTATTCCTGCTGGATCAATAACAACTCCATTCCCTATGATACACTTAGTTCCCGGATATAATATTCCTGAAGGAATCAAATGAAACTTATATACTTTACCATCAACAGTCACTGTATGTCCTGCGTTATTACCACCTTGTGATCTGATAACGACCTCTGCTTTTTCTGATAAAATGTCTATTATTTTCGCCTTACCTTCATCGCCCCATTGTGCACCTATAATAACTTTAGTAGCCATAAAATGCTCCTCCTAATTCACTTTCCATTGATATGCTTTAGTTTCCTTAATATTTTATAACATATTTCCACTCATAAAATATTAAGAATAACTTTTGTAACATTATATCAAAATTAATTTTATAAATCAATATCCTCTCGAATTATATTTGCATTTTCTCGAATTATATTCGCCTTTTTTTTAAAAGCTTTCGGATTGATTGTATGACAAAACCATTAACATTTAGTTAATTTTTTTAAAAAGTATTATTTTATATGAAATACAACCGAAAAATATTATATGTATTCACTTTACATATTAACCAAGACTAGGTATACTATAAGTAGGAGAGGACTCCTATTTTAGCATTTGCATTGAAAGGATGTGATCCGTAATGAAAATCGAAAAGATCAACAGCAATCAAATCAAATGTGTTCTAAACAAGAGCGATTTAACTTCTCGTCAGATTAAAGTAAGCGAGTTAGCCTATGGTACTGATAAGGCGCAAGCACTTTTTAAAGACATGATGAGTCAAGCAAGTGACGAATTTGGCTTTGAAGCAAATGACGTGCCACTTATGATCGAAGCTGTTCCACTATCAGCAGACAGTATAATGCTCATTATTACCAAAGTAGACAATCCTGATGACATAGACGAAAAGTTTACAAATTTACCGATTCCAACTACTCGTACTTTTAAGAAAAAAGAAGCCCTTGAAAGCGATACTGAAATCGAAACAGACTCTACTGAAGACAAAAGCGACGGCAAAGATGAACTTATAGATATGTTTTATGTTTATACCTTCAATAGTATGGATGATATTTCAAAGGTAACAGCTCAAATAAACGATTTTAAGTTTACCAAAAGCATGCTTTTCAAAGATCGAGAAAAAGGAATATTCTATCTTACCATTGTTGCAGATAATATTTCTCGATTAGCTAATCGAATTATTCGAGGCACCTTATCAGAATATGGTGAATCTGTACATTACCGAACTAGCGCACTTAGTTATTTTCAAGAACACTTTGATACTATCGTTAAAGACAACGCAGTTAATATTATGAGTCAACTATAAGAAAGAAGATGAGTAATCGTGATATTTAGCGACAAAACCAACAAAATTTCTCCACTAATAAGACCTGTCACTCAGTAGTCCTGAGACAGGTTTTATTTATTCTATATAAATTTGTAATATCAATAATTAGAGTTTATAATATAATTAGTATTGATATTTACAATTTATAAGTTATACACAAAATTACTTCGAACTAGGAGGCAAACATGGAAGACAAAAGAAAATATAAATTCTCATGGGATCTAATAGGAGATATTCAATTAGGTCGCCCTAATCTCGGAAACACAACAAGAGTTGAGGTATACCGTCTATTACAATTTACATTTAGAGATATTATAGAATTAAATGTAGGTAAGGAACAAACAGATCGTATCTTTTATGATGCAGGCAAGTTAGCAGGTCAAGAATTTTACAAACATATGCTTAAACCAACATCAGATATTAATGAATTTATAAGTCAATTACAAGCAGCTCTTCGTGAACTTGGTATTGGTATTTTAAGAGTAGAGCAAGTTGATATGGACCTAGGCGAGTTAACTCTAACAGTTGCCGAAGACCTTGATTGTTCCGGATTACCTGAAGGAGAAGAGGAAATTTGTACGTATGACGAAGGTTTCATTTGTGCATTAATCGAAAGTTTTACAGGTATACCTTTTACTGTGAAGGAAGTTGATTGTTGGTGTACTGGAGATAGAACTTGCAGATTCGAAGCACACTCTGTTTCATATAATGCAACGGAGAATGAGGAGCAATAATGATTGATTATGAAAAGAATGGAATTAGTTATATAAAAAAAGTTTTATTAGGTACTGCCATTCCTGACGCTATACCAGAAGAATTTTTAGATTCTAAGGAAATGAAGGATATTGATGAAACGATACGTAGTATAAGAACGTCAATGCATGCTATTGGTAACGGAGATCTTTCAACCAAAATACAAGGAAGTGGTCACACAATTGGTGTCATAAAAAACCTACAGGCAACTCTTAAAACTCTTACATGGCAAACAAAGCGAATTGCTGAAGGGGATTTTTCTCAACGTACTGATTTTCTAGGTGAGTTTTCTAAAGCATTTAACACTATGACTATAAAACTTGAAAAATCAATTCAAGAAGTTAAAGATACAAAAGAACTTTTTGAAATGGTATTTACAACTATTCCAGATGCAACAATGATTATTTCTTTAGAGCAGGGAAAACTATTTGATTTTAACAAAGCTTTTTGTCAACTTGTAAAATATTCAAAAACAGATTTATTAAATAAAACAATGGTAGATATTGGATTTTTCAAAGAAACCTTACAAGAAAATGCATGGTACCAAGAATTAAGAAAGAATAATCAATGTTATAATACAAAAATTAACATAGTAAGTAAAGAAAACAACCTAATAATAGGACTTTTCTCTTCAAAAATCATTTATATTGATGATGTAGCATATATAATTAGCGTAATTAAAGATATTACAGAACTACACAAAATAGAAGAAAAACTTATACTAAGCGAAATAAAATATCGTCTGCTAGCAAAAGAAATGAAAGCACTCTCCGAAACTGATAAACTTACACAAATCTATAACCGTGTTAAGCTTGATGAAGTCTTATATAATGAACTAGAACGTATTGGTCTAAGCACCAATCCCATTGCCTTAATGATTATAGATATTGATGATTTCAAAAAGGTGAACGATCAATTCGGTCATCAAGTTGGAGATAGTGTGTTAATAGAATTTGCTAATATCTTAAGCCAAAATATTAGAGAGCTTGATATTCTAGGGCGTTGGGGTGGCGAGGAATTTATGATAATTCTGCCGTTTACAGACTTAGATGGTTCTTCTATTATCGCAGAAAAATTAAGAAAATCTATTGCAAACAATGATTTTGTAGGAGTTGGGCATTTAACAGCAAGCTTCGGTATTGCTGCGACTAAAGAACGTACAACACCAGATCAACTCGCTTCAAAAGCAGATAAAGCCTTATATGAGGCTAAACATTTAGGGAAAAACAGAGTTTGTTCTTATTCTTTATATTAGCTATTGTTTTGAAAGAAATGTATTAATACTATTGAGCAACGGTTCAATTTCCATTTCATGCACAAAACAAGCTTCTTCTAATGATTCACCTTGTGAAGAAGGACATCCTACACAATGCATTCCACTTTCCATTAGTATTGGAACAATATTTTGATCCACCTTAATAATATCTGCTATAATCATATCACCAGTTATTTTAGTCATTTTATACCTTCTTTCCTTATATCCTATTAATAAATTTATATAATATGGTCATTATAAACCATGAACAATTAATATTCAAGTTTTGCAATAAATCCTTCACCTTTTTTAGTCTTAAAACTAATGCTACCGTTAATACTTTCTGCTCTATATTCCATACCTTTCAAGCCATTCCCTTTAGTAATTACACCGCATCCAATACCATTATCTTGTACAATTATTTGATTTCCCTTTTGATTAAAATCCATAAACACTTTTATTTTTGTAGCTTTTCCGTGTTTAACACTATTAGTAATAGATTCTTGTATAAACCGTCTAATAGTCTGATATTCCTCTTCTATTAACAACCCATTTATCTTCGACATCTCTAATGAGAACTCTACGCCAGCAACTTTAATAACTTTCCCCATTTTATTTATTTCTGTTTTTAGGCTAACTAAATCGTAACTAATATTTTGGTTTTCCTTAAGTGATTTACGTAAATCACTATATCCTTTTTGGCAATTTTCATGTGCTTTTATAAGTCTACTTTCTACTTCTTTACTACTACCACCTGATTCACATTCTATTTTGGCGATTTCAAGAAGTTTAATCGATATAGTCATGGAATAACCAAGAATATCGTGTAGCTCTCTAGCAACAAAATTTCTTGCTGATATTTTTGACAGTGTATCATTGAGCTTTATTTTTTCTTTAAGTTCATAGTTTATTGTCTTTAACTCTTCTACTTGCTCTTCAATATTTTTATGCACCACTATGTACGAGGTTACATCCATCATTGTTATTAAATACCCCAAAAGTTTTTGTCTATTACCTATCAAAATTCTTTTTTGAATATGGATATATTTACCACTAGAATACTCAATAACTTTATCTACTTCTTCAATTCCTTTCCAATAAATTTCTATTTCTGGCTCAGTTGTTTGATAATTATTAGCCGTTTCATTTAGTTCTATAACCTGTTCATTAGAATCTAATACAACAACTCCTGCACTTATATGTTTCATGATTTCATCTTCAAGAACAGGCATTATATTTAAAAAGTCCCTTTTATAAATCGCATAAACAAACACACCTAACGATAACGAAAATGCTATGGGTGTTATGTCAAATGCTCTTAAGTTAAGATTCTTCATCAATTTATGATAATAACCTGACAAATAATATATATTGGCTAAGAGTGGAATTATAATAGCTAAGCTAATCTCAAGAAATTGCTTTGTATGGTAAAATTCTTTTCGAAATTTTCTTGCAATCATAAAAATTCCTGCAAGTATACAGCTATACATAATCCCTACATGAACGTAGAATAATTTACCAAATTCATCGCCATTAAAGTTGAATTTCGAATAAAATAGATGGTGATATTCATTTGTGTATATAACTGTAAATTGTAACGATGCCAAAATCACTATGAATTTAACAAACCAATTAGGTAAGTTTTTACCTGTATAGTAATTATAGGCAAAGTTTAAAAACGTAACCTCCAATAAACATATTCCAAAGTATTGAAGTATTACAAAAAACCATCTAAGCTCGAAACTAGGCGAAACAGTTTTAAGAATTTTAGCAACAATCCATATCATAAATGATAGTTGAACACTCATAAAATTATAGTACATATTATCTTTATTTGCCCTAATTGATATATATATACTAAAAGCAATTAGTAGCAATAAAGCAATTATATGTACTGTTGAAATTGTAAATATACTAACCATTTTAGTATGCGACATTAGCTACTCCCTATTACAAAAGATTGTTCTCTAATGCAAATATTGCTATCTGTAAACGATCTCTAAGCTCTAGCTTATCTAACAATCTTGTTATTTTGTTACGTATTGTACCTTCAGCAAAATTCATAATCTGTGCTATTTCCTTATTATTCTTACCTTGTGCAACTAACTTAATAATTTCTTTCTCTGTATTTGTAATAATAACATCCATGTTTGCTTCACCAACAGTATATTTATTATTATATTCTTTTGCAAAACTTTTAACCATTAATGCATGAACATTTTCATGAACTACATTAAGCCCTCTCATTACACATTTCACTGCCATAACCAGTTCTTCCGGACCAATATCCTTAACAACATATCCATTAGCTCCACTGATAAAACTTTCCATAATATTCTCAATATTTTCAAAAGTGGTTAACATTAGCACCTTAATGTCTTCGTAGTTATCCTTAATATCTTTTACTGTTTCTATGCCATCTTTTTCAGGCATTACAACATCAAGCAAAACTACATCAATATCCTCTTTATCTAATACTTTCATTACTTCAATCCCATTTTTAGCAACTGCAACAACTTCAATATCATCATCTCTATCTAAAATATACTGAAGTGAATCTCTTAATAATATCTGATCATCTGCCAACAATACCTTTATCATTTTTTACTCCTTCCCATCATAGGTCTCACGATATTCTTTAACTGTTTCTCTAATTTTTTTCAGATTATTCCTAGCAAGTACAATACTTGTAATTATGTCGTCTTTTAATTCATGCTCACATAAATCCTTATTTTTTATTTTATCTATTGTGTTTTCGATATACTTTGTTAATAGCGCAAAATGATGCCCTAATTCATTTTGTACATCTAATAGAAGTTTATTTCTTTCTTTTTCATCTGATAGTATTTTACTTGTCCTAGAATAATTAAGCAATTCCTTTTTATTTTGAATCAGTAATTTTTTCTTTTCTCTAAGTTCGCTAATCATTTCTTCAAGATATATACCATCTTCAATAACAATTACATATCCAACAAGTTTATTTTTCTTCATAATTGTTTCTAAACTCATCTTACAGCTAATAGTCTTCCCATTATTAATTCCATTGACTTTTATAACATTATTTCCTAACAAGACAATCTGTGCGTTTTGAAGATTTAATAAATTAACAAGATTTCTTAAATCTACCACTTTATTTTTATCTACTAGTCCAGAAATTTCCGTATCATTTATATACAGAATTTCTTTTTTTAAATTCAATACAATTAACGTATCTATCATATTTTCGATTATGTTATAATACCCAATTGGAATTTTTTCTTCAGGCATAAATTTTAAAAATATTAAATTCAGCATTATTACCTGCATTATTAGTGCAAAATAAAAAACATAAACTAATTCTGGAATATATATATATAACAAGTAAGCAAAGGTGAATGCAATCACTGATAAACCTTTTATTAAACTTTCTGTTTTTTTATAATTATTATCTGTTTTATATATATTAATGTTATCTTTTAGTATCACGATTATCAAACATACAGTTAAAGCAAGCATAGACCATTGATATACTCTAGTATATATAATTTCAGTAAAGGTATAGCTATCAATGAATTTAAGTTTCGTAACAGCAATAAAGCCCAGAATACAGCCAATACCAAATAATTTTCTTTTACTGTAATAGAATATATATGTTATAAAATAACCCAAAATACTAATTGTACTTATATAACTTAATACAAGTGCCCATTCTACTTCATAGGTTACTTCAATAATAAAAGAGCCAATACTATAAAGCAACAGAAAATTTCCAGCATAAATAATATAATATATACGCTGTTTTTTTCTTGATTTTACCATTGTATGTATAATTGTAAATATCAATCCACAAGAAATAATAGTAAAAAATATAATGATAAAAAACTGATAATATGTATAATATCTACCGTCACCCATACGCTCTCCAACCTTCTTTATTGTATTGTAACTTTAAAAACAATCTATCACAATACCTCTTCGTCACCTAATAAATGCAAAACGAACTTCTATCAATGACAATTGTCATTACTGGTTGTTAATATCTATATGATAATTATATAAATCTGAACGGTAAAATGATTCTTCGTAAATCAATTTTCTATCATTATTATCAAAGCTCACTCCTGAAACTTTTAACAACGCAGTTCCCTTTTTAATTAACATTAATTTGGTATAAACAGGATTTGCTACAATTGCTTCCATTTTGTACGAAACTCTTGATATATTAAGCCCATAATATTCTTCTAATACATTATAAAATGAATTCTCTAAATTGTGCTGTTCTAAACCCTTCAAATAGTTTTTAGGTATATACAAAATTTCTAAAGCCATGGGAATTTGATTACCAAATCTAAGCCTTTTTATCTTATAAAAACTTGTTGAAATTGGAAGTTCCATCTCTTTACAAATACTAGATACACTATGCACTGTACAAAATTCTAATATATTAGTATGAACTTCATATCCTAAATCACCTACAGTTTCTGTAAAACTTTTTATATTATTTTGTTGAATACTTGGCGCTTGTACGTACGTCCCACTGCTTCTTTCCCTATAAACCAAATCTTTTTCTTCAAGATAAATGATGGCCTGTCTTGCTGTCATTCTACTAACGTTATACATCACTGCTAGTTCTCTTTCTGAAGGAAGTTTTTCTTTGATTTTGTATTCACCGTTTTTTATTTGTTTCTCTAATATCATTGCAACTTTTAAATAAACAGGTTCTTTCATATTTCACCTCTTTTTCTATTGATACCTTTGTTATTATACTATATAATTCAATCACACGGAGGAAATCGATGAAACCTTTTATGGAAAACCAACCCTATTATAAGTTTTTAAAAACCATCCCATCTTTCGGAGCAAAAATGGGTCATAACGGCATCCTTGCCATCTTACATGAACTAGGAAATTTTCATAAATGCCTCAACATTATTCATATTGCAGGTACAAACGGTAAAGGTTCTTGTACAAAAATATTGAGTTCTATTTATCATGCTGCAGGATATAAAACTGCTTCCTTTACCTCCCCTTATATATCAGACTATAGAGAGTGTATCTTTATTAACGAATTAGAAATAGATATTCCATTAATGAATGTAGCATCATCAAAGATAGCAAAAGCATATCAAAGTCTTGTTACTAAAAACCTACCTTTACCTACTCACTATGAATGTATTACAGTTACCGCATTTATGGCCATGTATCTTGAAAAAGCTGAAATATGTATCATCGAAACTTTAATGGGTGGGTTACATGATGCAACAAATATTATAAGCAAACCTTTATCTACATTAATCACTTCAATTAGTATTGATCACACTAATTACCTTGGGACATCTATTGAAGAAATCGCAGTCCACAAAGCAGGTATTATCAAAAAAAATTGCCCTGTCGTTGTTAATCTTTTAAACAATGACGCTTATGCTATTATCGAAGAAACCGCTTTAGCTAATAATAGTTTACTTATTGATAGTTATACTTATGTAAAACACAAGTATAACTTAGACAAACTTAATCTCTATGCTAAAACCTTAGTCTTAAAGGGAGATCATCAATATAATAATCTATGTGGTGTATTGTCCACAATTCATATACTACATAATAAATATCCTGTACGTCACGATGAAATAATTAATGGATTATCAAAAGTAATTCATCCTTGTCGTATTGAGGCTATTACTTTCAATAATCACAATTTTATTTTTGATGGTGCACATAATGAAGATGGTATTTTGGCCTTAATTAACTACCTTAAAAACAATTATTCAAAACATTCCATAACTTTTATTCTTGGTATATTAGAAGATAAAGATATATCAATGATTACTCAACATATATATACAATTGCACATAAAGTTATATTAACTAAACCGATTAATCCTAGAAGTTTCAATCCTCATATGGTTTTACAACAGCTTGAACTTTCACAAAAGTCAATAACAACAATATCTAATGATTTCAAGGATATTGTAGTTCAAATACAACCCAATAAGGCAACAAATACTCTCTTTGTTGTTTGTGGATCACTTTATCTTTGCACACCTTTTAAAGAATACCTGTCACTTAGTACCCTATCTTTGTAATAATAGAAAAGAGGTTTTACTATTGAAGTTTTTTGATTTAGACGGACCATTTCAACGATTCGGGAGTATGGCTTTTGATATCCTAGTCGTAAATGCATTGTGGTTTATACTTACATTTTTTAGTTTAGGAATTTTATCAGGACCTGCCTTAACCGGTTCTTACGCATCATTATATGCATGTGTAGTATCTGATGAAGGTTATATGCTCAAGCAGTTTTTTAGAAGATTTAAAAAACGTTTCTTTGTTTCATTACTACTTGGGATAATAAACTTACTATTATTATCATTAAGTTTATTTAATATTTACTCAATATTAACAGGAATATTTGGTAGTATATGGTTATTACCTGTATATACGTTTATGCTAATTGAAGTTGGCTTTATCTTTACATTTATTTTTCCGCTTTTAGCGCATACAGACTTTAAGTTTACTAAATTACTAAAAACGGCTTTCTTTCTTGCACACAAACATTTACCTACATCAATTATAACATCTGTACTTAACGGCGCGCTCTTTGTGCTAGTAATTTTTGTTTTATTAGGCGATTTCAGTTTATTACTTTATCTTTTTATTGCAGGAGGTATCATCTTCTCAATAAACAGTTATTTAATTTCAAAACTTATTCTCAATCAATATGAATTTTTCAAAGGTGCGGCTTAACAATATCTATAGTTGAGCTGCATTCATCAACATTGGAACAACTTGTTTTTTCCTTGAAAATACTCCAGATAAAAACATGGATTTATCTGGAGCTTTCATATTATATGCTTCTTCAACAATCCATCTAGCATCACCAATTGGAATAATTTCAGTTCCTCCAACAACTGCATCTGTAACAAGTAATACAAATAAATTATATCCATCCACTTCACAAATTCTTTCCATTTCTTCCAACGTGCTTTCAAAAACACTAAAGAAGCCATCAAAGTCTCCTGTATTGACCTGCGAAATTGTTACCTTGTATTTACCAAACATAAACTTCTTACGGTCATTGTTAAGAATTTGATTGGGTGTTTGTTCTTTAAGAATAGAACCTTGAGTAATCATCTTCATCCCGTACATTTTAGTATTGACATTTGCAATTTCAGCAAGTTTATATGCCATATCAACATCAGCTTTCGTACATGTTGGCGAATTAAATAACAGTGTATCTGATATAATTGCACTTAACATAAGACCGGCAATATCTTTAGGAATTTCTATTTGTTGTTCTTCAAAAATTCTCCCAACTATGGTACAAGTACATCCCACAGGTTCTACTCTAAAGTATAGTGGTGCAATAGTTTGAACATCTGCGACTCTATGATGATCAATAATTTCTAAAATATCAATATCTTCAATACCGTCAATCGATTGTCCTCGTTCGTTGTGATCCACAAGTATCGCTTTTTTCTTGTTAATATCAAGAAGGTCTGATCTTGATATCATTCCTTTTATTTTACCATTTGAATCTACAACTGGAAATCTTCTAAACTTAGATGTCATCATGTTCTTACGTACATCTTCAATTGTCTCATAGGTTACAAAATACTGTAAGCCCTCTTTAATAACCATTGAATTAATGGGTGTTGCTTGAGCTAGTGCCTTTACTAATTCTAAAGTACATTTTGCAGAATAGAACATACTGCCTATAAACCGTTCCTCATGTTCTTCATTTTCTTTAAGATCTTCATGGTTTTCGTAAATATTTAATTGATTTATATAATTTTCACATTCCTTTTTAAGTTTCTGTTCTTTAACTTCATTATCTATACCACCAATTATCACACCACCTGCATAGTGAATATACTTTTTCCATTCAATATAATTACAAATAATTATATCGTGATGAGTCACATTTTGTAACTGTTCATTATTTACTAAGTCAGTAGATAAATAAACTATTCCTTCAACATTGCCTGAGCCATTCTCTTTATTATAAAAGTTAAATAGTTCTTTAAGATGAAGGTCATTAATAATATTACTAAATGGTGTTTTTGTATCTCTTAAAATTGTTTTATTTTCAACACTTAATATTCTATGTACAATATCAGAAATAGATACTATCCCAATTAAACGCTCATTATTATCAACAACAGGTAGAATACGACCAGCCTGTGATAATAATATTTCAAGTGTTTTTCTTATAGAATCTGTTTCTTTTACAAATAATTCATTATAAAGATTAATATCTGTTACTTGCGGTTTAAGACTTGTCACTAATTTTGGTTCATCTACATTAAAGCGATTTAATATATATTCTGTTTCTTTATTAACCTCTTTAAGCGCAACAGGAATATAGTTATGTTCCTTATCGATTTGATTTTTCAAATAACTATAACTTATAGCTGAACATATGGAATCCGTATCTGGATTCTGATGCCCAAAAATATATACATTTTCTTTCAAACTTATCCCACCTTTTATCTCTATTTACTAACATAATTCAACTATCCTTCGAATCATTGTTATACTTCCGCCGCTAGCAAAACTTTTATTTTGTCTAACAACATTGATACTGCTACTTTATTGTGTCCACCTTCCGGAATAATAATATCTGCTTTTCTTTTACTCGGTTCAACAAATTCTTCGTGCATAATCTTTACAGTATTAAGATATTGATCAATAACAGAATCAAGATCTCTTCCTCTTTCTTTAACATCTCGAACGATTCTTCTAATAATACGAACATCAGCATCTGTATCCACGAATACTTTAATATCTAACTCATTGAGTAATTCTCTATTCTCAAAAATCAAAATCCCTTCAACAATAATAACCTTTTTAGGTACTACTGCGATGCTTTCAGAAGCTCTTGTATGAGCAACAAAATCATATGTAGGTCTTTTAATCGTATGTCCTTGTTTTAGTTTTTTAAGATCACTAATCATCGTTTCTGTATCAAAAGCATTAGGATGATCGTAATTTAACTTTTTACGTTCTTCAAGTGGCATGTGGCTATTTGCATTGTAGTAATAATCATGACAAAGAGTAACAACTTCATCACCTAATACTGATTTCAACTTATTAACTAGTGTTGTTTTACCTGAACCAGTACCTCCAGCAATACCAATTATAATAGGGTTCATATCAATCCTCCATTTAAACTATTTATTTGATTTATTATAGTGTTTACAATACTCTGTTATATTACATTGTTCACATCGCGGCTTTCTTGCGATGCATATATATCTTCCTTGAAAAATAAAGGTGTGATGAGCTATGATCCACTGATCTTTTGGGATTTTCTTCATCAGTTGCTCTTCACTTACTTTCACATTTTTAGCAATAGTAATACCAATTCTGTTTGCCACACGAAAAACATGTGTATCAACAGCAATCGCAGGTATTAAAAAAGCATTACTGACAACTACGTTGGCCGTTTTTTTACCAACACCTGCTAACGTCATAAGTTCCTTTATTGTTTCTGGTACCTGACCGTTAAAGTTTTCAATTATCGATTTCGATAAAGCTCTAATATTTTTCGCTTTACTCTTATACAGTCCTATTTGTCTAATTAAGCTTTCTATGTCTTCTTGCTTTGCAAGTGCTAGCTTATCAGGTGTAGGATATTGTTCAAATAATTTAGGTGTAACCTTGTTCACCGATACGTCTGTCGCCTGTGCAGATAATACGGTTGACACTAATAACTGAAATTCCGATTGATGATTAAGTTCACACTTTGCATTAGGGTGAGCTATATACATTAAATTCATTATCTCCTGCACTAACTTTTTAGTCATTGAACCTCCTATTTATTAGTATTTATTTATTTATTTATTTATTTATTTATTTATTTATTAGTAATTATAACAATTAGTACTTCACCATTATTATGAATAAAATTTCTTCTATTATAATTAACTACCATATAACTTCCAAATATTTCATTGTGAGTGACATTTACTATCTTACTATTTTTTAGATGTTTAGGTAGTTTGTCAAAGTTCACTTTATCTATATGATACATACGACTTAATTGTTTATTGTTATATAAGCTAGCTTCATTACTCCAATACCCATTATCTTTAATAGCATCTAGTATAACTCTTTGCGTAGTTGCCTTAACAAATTGATAATCCATCCACTCTATTTTCTTACGTGGTTTTTCATTAAGACAATAATCATACATTAGCGATTTTCTGTCTCCTATTATATCATATAGAAACTGAAACAAGTCTAATTTGTTATGCTTATTATGGTGTAATCCTTTAACTACCCATTCTTTTGCTAGTTTTTCAAAACCATTAAAAGCAGAATCAAATAACATAATATACTTATTTATTGTTATCTGAAATTGACCGCTATTATAAAACAATTCAACCATTTCCTCAATTATCTTTAATTGTTCAAGTTCTACATAAGATATTGCATTTGTTTTCAGTACTTCATAAGGTGAATAGTCTCTATATATAATACCATATTTTTCAGTCATTTTCTTGATTCCTGAACCCTTTAGTACCTTTAAAAATCCGAGTTGCAATTGATCAGGTTTTAAATTATATACATAATCAAAGGATTTCCCAAAAGATTCATAATTCTCGGCCGGTAATCCAGCGATTAAATCTAAATGCATATGTGTATTCTCTAGATCATACACACTTTTAACCACATCTTTAATAATTTGCAATTTGTTTTTTCTTTTTATGATTTTTAATGTTTCATCATTAATTGACTGTACACCAACTTCTAGTTGAAAGAGTCCTTTTCTTGCCTTTTTCAAGCAATTGATAAACTCTTCACCTATTAATTCTGGTGCAACTTCAAAATGAAAATTCGTAACACCATTGTCATTTGCAATTATGTATTCCATTATAGATAGGGCATGTTCTTTCTTAGTATTAAATGTCCTATCAACTAATTTTACTTGTCTTACATTTTTGCGTAGGAAAAAATCCAATTCCTTAAAAACCATATGAAGCGGCCTAAATCTAACACCTTTTTCAACAGAACTCAGACAATATTGACAATTGAAAGGACATCCTCGACTAGTTTCATAATATAAAATCCTATTTGCTAATCCACTAAGCTCATTATCGTACGGAAATGGAATGTCTCCCATATTAAGTCCTGAACTTGGAAATTGCTTAACAATCTCTTCTCCCTCTCTATAAGTAATTCCACTTGTGGGGAATTCACTTGCGCCGTCTAGATACTTTTTTAGTTTTCTAAAGGTTTCTTCACCTTCACCTTGTATAATATAATCAACGTATGGATTTGATTTCAACTCATCCTCACTTGTGTAAGTCACTTCCGGTCCACCATAGACTATGGTAACTTCATCTAATACACCCTTCAATACTCTACTTAGCTTTTTAACTATTTCGTAATTCCATAAATAACATGAAAAGGTTACTATATTCGGCTCCTTAATAACAATTTCATTTAGAATATAATCAATATCTTGATTAATACTGTATTCAAGTATATTAAGATCATCCCTATTCTCTTTATTATGATAATAGGCTTTCATGTATCTTATGGCCAAATTCGAGTGTATAAACTTGGCATTTATGCCTACTAAAACTGTTTTATTCATTAATACCGCCTTTTGTAATTCATATTATTCGTCCAATACGCCTGGTTCTATCACCTTTAATAGACAATTAACAATAATTTAATAATATTTTATCTGCTACTCGTATTGAATGCCCTTCTGTTTTATGATCTTTTGCTTCAATTGTACTCGTTAAACAACTAATTGATTCAATAACTATTTTTTTTAATATAGCTTGTCTGCCTTTCATTTATTTGATTCGAATATGATAAAACAAATAGAACATAACACCATCATTATTTCCGACTTTCAATTCAAATATATACTTTCCACCTTGTAAATTTGTATAACTAATATTTCTTATTGTTGTTGGTCCTGACCATTCATCCTCATAACCTTTTAATCGATACATGAATTTTATTTCTTCAGGATTAATATAGCTTAAAGCTGTGAAATATATGTTAATATGTTTACTATTAGTCTTCATTACTATAGATGTTGGATTATAATTGTCAATACCATCTACCCTTACGTTTGTAATCACCATAGGTGGAATCAATTTATTTTCTTTATTATCATTGTATATAGCATCTAACAATTGTTTTTTACTCATTTGATATATCCCATTACTAGTTCCTAGCCAAACAAGATCATTTTCATCAATAATTAATTGAAATACACTTGGAATTCCAAAAGTACTCATTGTCTCTACTGCATCAATCACTTCATTTTCAATAATACTTATTCCTTTAGATGATGTCACCCATATATTACCCTTTGAATCTTCCATACTTAACCGCGTCTTATAATATGTAAGTCCATTGTATGTTTCAAACCACATGTAATAATCACTTGTTTGCAAAATTTGATTTGCCGAACTTGAGGAGCTTTTTAAATCGAATATAATCTCTGTCTGTACATAATTATCAACTAGCGAATATTTAGCACCTTCATAATTACTAATCATTTGTATGCCTTCGTTTAAGCCAATTGGCTGATCTGAATTATTTTCTTCATATTCATCTATGTTTTTATACTCTTTATTCTCTATACTTGACGGTTCTATAACGTAAATATACTATATAATTCCAATTGCTAGCAACAGACTACTTACTAATAAAAAAGATATAATTTTTCGTTTCATAGTTTTCTTTTTTTACATAATAGCGTATCCTCCTATTTTTGAGATATTTCTATTTATAAAATTCCAAAGCAGAACATGAATGTATCTAGCTTTTCTAACCTCTATTCTATAGTATACTATAAAATATGGGGCACCATGCGGTACTCCATATTTTATACTCAATTATACAAGATTATTAGTTTAACATCAACTAATAATCAAATATTCTTCTCACCGTTTTTTTATAAGTTCCTATATTTACCATTTGTATATCCTTTAATTTATTGTTTAACAAAAGTATCTTTATTAGATAATTATTGGTGTCGGACACGTTTGCTACACTCTTGGTTGCAAAACAGGCTCCGAACCAAGTGGGAATCAGTTGCTACAGAAAACTGTAGATCAAAGTTGCAGTACCGCAATTGGGTTTACCGGCACTATATATGGCGCACAGGCAGAGACATGGTCTAAAGGATTGACAAATTCTTTAGCAGATGGTGATTCTATAGCAACAGCCATGTATGAAGCAAATC
>JAOZKH010000142.1 GCA_029935405.1 Vallitaleaceae bacterium
CATTTCAAGTTTTTGATTTAAGTTTAATCTAAGATTTCTTTTTGCTACAGAGTCTGCTTTTAATTCAAAATTCCCAATCGACATTCCGATTCTTTGAGATTCTTTTAATAAATATATATGTCCAGCTCTTCCTCCTGCTTTAATCTTTAACTCTGTACAATTACCTTTTTCTCTTACATATGGAATAAACATACGACTTAAGATATTAATTTTTATTTTAAATTTTTCCGTTTTAACTGGAGCATCTAAATCCAAAATCGAATCATAATAATACTTTACAATGTGATGTTTTTTATTACTTAACTTTGGTTTTATTACAATCCCTATTAAATATGCACCTAACGCTAATAAAGCAACTACTATTAATATATAGTATATATATCTAATAAAAAACGGAGCATCTAAAACACTATATTTAATTTCGCTAAATGCATATTCGTTAACATCTTTAATTTCATTTGAAGCAAATTTCACCTCAATAATATAATCATCTGAAGGCATAGCTGGTTTAAATCCTGTATAGACAGGCCTAAAACCAAAAACTGTACCTTCTTTTATTAATTCATAATCTAGGTTTGTTAACGAACCATTAGCTGAGTAGATTCTTACTATATTTAGTTCAGCTTTATTCATTTGATCTTGTGTTAATCTTTCCCCATTTAATTTAGGTATAAAATATACTGATGATGCGTTATCAATATCTTTGTATGTGACGCTTGACTCTATTGCTGAAGTTTCTAAAGTAAACACCCTATTTTCAGGTCGTTCTTCCTCAGGAGCTACAGGAATCGATTCTGATACATATAAAGACCACAACCAAATATCAGGTATCTCCGCTATCAAACTTCCTTCAAGCACACTGTCTCTTATTAAAAATTCATTTGTTTTCAAACTACCTTCCTCAAAAGATAAAAACTGATCACCGCTTTTAATGTTAAGATTATAATTGATTTCATCTGGTAAGTTTTGTAGTACTATAGTTGTTCCACCCCTTACAGGGATAAACTCAAGTGTTACCATGTCTTCCTGAAATACTTTTTCAACTTCAAGTCCATTTACATAGTAATTAAATATAAATTGAATAAACGGATAACAATAACTTGTAACCTTTGCTTTTTCAATATTTTGATCAAAAACAACTCTATATTCCCCAGCTGGTAATGCCTCCTCTAATTCAGATGTTAAACGCATGGAACTACCATATAAATCCGAGTCACTTTCAAGTAATCTTCCTGCTATTTGCATATCTGCAGGGGATAAAAGCTTAGTATCATTCACTTTAAAATCAATAATATTTCCATTAGAGTCTTTCACTTCAATTACTTGACTATTTGAATTTTGTAACAAAATATCAAAATCACTAAATGGAACTTCTGACTCAATTGTTAATTCCGAACCGAATTTTCCTCTTATATTAATTGGATATCTACCAGATATTAAACTAGCTATTTCATTCATGTTTTCAATGATTTGTTTATCCTCAATATATTCTTCGCTAACTGATGCACTCTTATAGATTAAAGGTGATCCAACCATTGCACTATTTAAAAGCATATCTTGGGATGTATCACCTATTTTAAGAATAACAGTACTAAAGTCAAGACTTGAGCTTGATAGTATTCCAGCTATTTTTCTATCCAATACACCTACCCATTTAAATCCTGAATCAAAGGAATCATCTTTTACATAATTTACATACCCTTCTCCATCTTTGTCTGTCATTTCATTTCCGTCAGTAATTAAAATCAACCAATTATCATATACGGTATTAGTCTTAGTCAATGAATCAGGTGAATTGGTGAATTTGCTTAGTCCAATAGATATAGATTCAATAGGTGTTTCTCCATCTCCAATAAGGTCAGGAACACTATTATCCCTAATTAATTGAAGTACCTCGCTAGTAGCAATTGTTTTTCCGATTTCAATTGCAATATCTTTTTTCGAATCATTCATATAGTGTATTTGAAGAATATCACCATCATCTAGTACACTTACTAATGTTTGCAATGCATAATTTGCATGTGCCCACCTCACATCAAAGGCCATGCTTCCTGAGTCATCAAACACAATTGAAATATTTTTATTATATTTTTTTTCTTCTGCTTTTGTTAAATATCCAGATGTTATAATCAATAACACTACTAAAATCGCTAATAAAAATCTTTTTGTATGCATAATAACCTCCACTGGAAATATCTATCTCTATTTTAACAAAAAATAACTTGCTAAACAAATTATTTTTTATTATACAATTAGTTTTGACACCTTACCCTAATTTATGATTTTTTCTCTCAATCATCTCATCTAATCGTTCAAGATAGCTTTGAGCGTTTTTTACATTTTCAATTCTTGTTACTTTCCCCTTATTATCTACTAATTTTGTAATTCCACCAGCTCCAAATGCAATAATTGATAATACTTCTTCCATTGTTTCCATATTATAGATACAGGGATTATCATTAAGACAATATCCTACATTTTCATATGATCCCATCATATTTTTTTGTCGATATAAGTAATAGGGTTTATAATCTAGTTCACTAGTTAAAACCTTTCTAGAAATATTTAACATTTCTTTGATTTCATTATCATTTGGTAAGTGATATTTTTCAATTTCCTCATGAATTTTTGAAGATCTTTTAATTGCTAACGTATGTACCGTTACTTCATTTGGCCTAATTTCTTTAATTCTATCAAATGTGTATTTCACATCTTCTATAGATTCACCTGGTAGGCCTAATATCAAATCCATATTTATTCTTGTAAAACCAATCTCTTTAGCCATTTCATACGCTTTATAAATATCATCTATAGAATGTTTTCTACCAATAATATTAAGAGTAGTTTGATTCATAGATTGAGGATTTATTGATATACGCAATACACCGTATTTTCTTAGAACTTTCAGTTTTTTAATAGTTATTGTATCCGGTCTTCCTGCCTCAACTGTAAATTCTTTTACCTGATTCATAGGGAAAGTGCTGGTAATATAACCTAACAACTTGTCAAGTTGTTCAACGTTTAGTGAAGTAGGTGTCCCTCCACCAATATATATAGTACTTAACTGATTATCCATAAAAAGCTTTGGAAGGACAGCTTCCATTTCAGAAATTAATCCATTAACATACTCATCCATTTTATCTTCCCAGTTAGATATTGAATTTGCAGGGAAACTACAATAATGACACCTTGTAGGGCAAAAGGGAATACTTATATAAATAGAAAACTTTTTCGAAGCCTCTATTACTGTCTGTGGCAAATATTGCTGCTCAAACGAAGCAACTTTAATTGCTAATACTGCCATTTCCCTAGATACCATATATCTATTTTCTAATTCGTTTATAATCTCTTCTTTTTTATCTATTATATTTGATTTATTTGTATTTGATTTATTTGTGTCTACTATTTTTTTTGCTAACCTATGATATATCTTATAAACAAGCTTTGTAGGTCTTATGCCTTGAAGCATTCCCCAAGGCAATTTTTTAGTTGTATAGCTTGCCAAACATTTATAAAACCTTGCTTTTATTTCAAATTTTTGATCTACATCTTGTAATAAATATTCACCAGATTTATCATAAAAAATTTCAATAAAAAAGCGCCCTTCAACAATATTTATTATTACATCTGATTGCTCTTTATCTTCAGTTAGTGTCCATTTATATTTACCAATAAATTCACGTAGCATAATTAAACATTCTTCCTGTAGATTATTATATTGAGTTTTTGAAACAAATAATTGTTTCATTTCTTTCATTTTTAAAATTCCTTATCTTGTATATAATTATATTCTATTACTGGTTAAGGTGTCAAAACTAAAATAATTTTTTACTATCAATCATAATCGTTACAGGTCCATCATTAATTAACTCAACTTCCATATCTGCTTGAAAAACACCAGATTCTACTAATGGAAATTCTTTATTTACTCTTTGAATAAATGTCTCATAATAATCTTTAGCTTTCATAACAGGGCAAGAAGCCATAAAAGAAGGCCTAAAGCCTTTTCTTACATCGCCATATAACGTGAAATTAGGGATGATTAAAACTCCACCAAATACATCCTTAACAGATAAATTCATCTTCTCTTCTTTATCTTCAAAAATCCGCAGCCCTAGTATCTTCTTAGTAATATAGTCATAATCAACATTAGTATCTGATTCCTCAAAACCAACGAAAACCAAGAGTCCTTTACGTATTTCTCCTACAATCTTTTTATCAACTTTAACATTTGCTTTTTTAACTCTCTGTACAATTATACGCATAATCATTCTCTCTTTATATTTATTATTAAGGTGTCAAAACTAAGTTTAGATAAATTAATTCTTTGTTCTCACAACTTCGTAAACTCCCTTAATGTTCAAAAGTTTAGTTGTTACAATGGCAAGTTGCTCTGAATTTTTTATCTCAATAGTAATATTAAATACGGAACTATTATTATTAGATATTCTCGCATTTAAGCTTCTAATAGGAACACCTTCATCGGTTAATACTTTAGACACATCGACTAACATACCTGTACGATCATCAGCATCTACTTGTAATTCAGCTTTATATAATGTATTAGAATTCACTTTTTCAGTAATTTGCCATTCAGATTCAATAAGTCTTGCTCTTTCTTCGTCTGTAAGATTAATCATATTTACACAATCTGTTCTATGAATTGAGACCCCACGTCCTCTTGTAACAAATCCTACTATTTCATCCCCAGGTACAGGCGAGCAACATCTTGAAAATCTAACTGCTAAATCTTCAATGCCTTTAACAATTATTCCGCTTTTCGACTTTTTAGATGTAGTTTTTGAAGCATTTTCATTAATTGCTTTTACTATATCTTCAGGATTAATCTCTTCTTTATGTGTTTTCCTATATTCATCATTTAATCGATTAACAATCTGTCCTTCTTTTAATCCACCATGCCCTATCGCAGCACAGACTGAATCCCAATCTTTAAAACCATATTTACGATATACAATTTCTTGTGCTTTAGGTATTAACAAATCAGAGTAAGGAAGTCCTTTGCTTTTTGCATATTTTTCTATTAGTTCTCTGCCTTTAACGATATTTTCTTCTTTGAATTGTTTTTTGAACCATTGATTGATTTTATTCTTTGCTTGTGAGCTTTTAACAATTTTAAGCCAATCTCGACTTGGTCCGTTTGAATTTTGTGAGGTTATAACTTCAATTCTGTCTCCATTTTTAATCTTATAGTCAAAGGTTACAATCTTTCCATTAACCCTTGCTCCTACCATTTTATTACCGACTGCACTGTGAATATAATACGCAAAATCAATTGGCGTACTACCTTTAGGTAAATTTATAACATCACCTGAAGGAGTAAATGCATATACTTGATCACTATAAACGTCAAGATCAGTTTTCAAAACATCAAGAAATTCCTTATTATCTGACATATCCATTTGCCATTCAAGAATTTGTTTTAACCAATCAATTTTTTGTTCTTCGCTTTTTTCAATAGATTGAGCTGTTTTGCCTTCTTTGTACTTCCAATGTGCAGCAATCCCAAATTCCGCAGTTCTATGCATATCAAGAGTACGAATCTGCATCTCAAAAGGTTCCCCTTCAGGACCTATTAATGTCGTATGTAATGATTGATACATATTAGGTTTTGGCATAGCAATATAATCTTTAAATC
>JAOZKH010000143.1 GCA_029935405.1 Vallitaleaceae bacterium
CGATTCATCTCCCACCTACGCTCTCACTGCGTAAGCAAGGAAGGCTAAGAGGAAGGAGACTTCTCGGCTTTTAGGTTAAAAAAAGTGCTTCTTTTGAATTAGGTGAAATTTTTGAAAATTCTTCAAACTCCCATTCACTAATTTTACTTTCTAAACTCACATCCTTCAAATTGTAAATTTTAGTTTCAAAATAAATTTTATCTATAATAGATTTTATAAATTCATAATTCGTTGTTTTTTCAAAATTATAACCTTCTGCTATAATTGGAACAATTTCTTTATTTTTATAAATAAAAACCATTCCATAATCATGTTTTTTTATAATTTCCTTACTAATAGTATATATTTTCGACAAAAATTCTTTTTCTGAGTGATTTTTCATAACACTTAATTTACTTGTCGAATCAAGAACCAATTCATATTTTTCATTTTCGATTTTTAATTTTTTATTCAATTGTTTCATTTTAAGAAATTGACTTTTTATTATAAGACCCGTTGTTCCACCAAATAATATTGGAATAAAATAAGAATTTAAATCTAAAGCAAGTTGTCTATATAAAATAAATTTTTGTAGTGCTGATAATATACTTAAAATCAGAGCACCTAAAATAATTCCTTTGATTAACTCATATAACATATTTTTTAGTTTCATAATATAACACCACCATTATTTTCTAATAAACTAAGTTGAAAGGATGTTTATCTATGCGCCCAACCATCTTAATTATACTACTACTATTCACCGCATGCAATGCACCCCAGAAGTTTTTCTTATTTAGTTTTACAATTTTTGTGTTTTCTATGAAAGTCGTTATAGATGAAATCATATATATTAATTGACTGTCAGTCTGCCAACCGAGCTTGTCGTTCTATAAACAGAATAGCGCCTGTGAAAAATCATGTCAACATCAAATTTTTAAAAAAACTAAACTATTGATTAAGATTAGTCAGAATGATATGATTACATAAAAGGATGTGATACCATGACTAAGTTCATCAGTCAACATAATGATTGGATAAATGAAATTGAAATACTAATATCTAATCATCAATTCTTACCTGAAAATACTCTTGATTATCATGAGAGAAAAGTGAGTTATCTACAGCATGAACGTTTAATTCATTTACTTGTACTCATTTTTGTAGGTATAGTGTTGATAACTCTGTTTGTAACTTCTCTTTTTGTTGATATCACAGCTTTATATATACTACTTATTGTTATAGGAATTTTATTTTTCTTATATATTAAACACTACTATCTTTTGGAAAATACGGTTCAAAAATGGTATGATACAACTGAACAAATAATCAAACATAACATTAACTAAAATCCATGACATTACTATTATAAATAAGAATAATCATACCCTATATTGTAGGTTACAGAAGTTCTTTGTTTACTCTGTAGATTACATCTTCATCCACCTTCAGAACTTTTCTATCATATGTATAAAATCCATTGATTTCATTCTCTACATCTGTTGTTTGAGTGTATACTGCTGCGCAAAATCCTTTTTCTATGAATGGAAAAAGTTGGTCCGTTATAAGTGATATATAAGCATTTTGTAATTCTTTTGAATCTTTCATTTTTTTATATCCGAATGTTTTTTCCGACCAAATATGATTATCTACGCGAAGTGCATAACCTCCGTATTCACTCAAAACTAATGCTCTATCCCCTGATATCTTTGGCATCTTTAGTGCCTTAAAATACATATGATGACTTTGCAAATCATCCGTACCTTGATCCCACCAACCACTAGCGTGGTCAACTGTTCGTGAGGGATCATATTCTTTTGTCCATTTACTTATTCTGTCTGCGTCAAACTGTCCCCATGATTCATTAAATGGCACCCACATTCCTATACAAGTAAAATTATATAGATGATCAATCATTTCCTTATATTCTCTTTCAAAATCATCACGACTAGCCTTTTTTGATCTCATGGCTTTTTTATAAGCTTTTATTGTTGTATCTTTACGCATGTTTTTGCCAATTACCATTAGTTGAACCATATCAAGTGTGCTAGCTGCACATGTACCACCATTTATCATATCTTGCCATACAATTATACCTAGCTTGTCACACCAATAATACCAACGAGCTGGCTCTACTTTTATGTGTTTACGTATCATATTAAACCCTAGTGATTTTGTCGCTTCAATATCAAATTTAAGTGCTTCATCCGTTGGTGCAGTGTATATACCATCTGGCCAATACCCCTGATCTAAAGGTCCATTATGAAAAACTATCTTATTATTTAAAGCCAATCTTTTAATCCCTTTATTATCCCGCATAATGCTATACTTTCGCATACCAAAATAACTTCCAATACTATCTACTACCTTCTCACCCTCTAATAATTCAATCGTTAAATCATAAAGATGGGGGTTATCTGGGCACCACAGTATCGCATTATCTATTGGGATAATCATATCTTCATCGTAAGCTTTTGTTAGAGTTTCTATGATTTTATTATCACTTGAAATAACTGCTTTTATATTTAATTGTTTTTCTGTATTGATTAAGTATTTTAATGTAACCGTATTACTGTCAATATCAGGTGTCACTCTAAAACTTTTTATATAGCTGTTTGCCACAGGTTCAAGCCACACTGTTTGCCATATGCCTGATGATGGTGTGTAGTAGATATTCTTTGGATTTAGTTTTTGTTTGCCTTTTTGCTGCCAATGGGCATCTGATGGATCCCATACAGCTACTTGTATTTCATTTGTTCCATCTATTAAACTATCTGTCACATCAAAAGAAAATGGTATATATCCACCTGTGTGCTTGCCTACCTCAATGCCATTAATATACACATTTGTTTCCCAGTCTACTGCCCCAAAATGTAACAATATCCTTTTTCCAAACCACTTTTTCGGTACTTCGAAGTTACGCTTATACCAAAGTCTTTCATCAGGCATTAGAGGCTTTTTTACACCTGATAGGGCAGATTCAATGCAAAATGGTACTAATATTTTATTATTAAATGATGTTGCCTTTTTAGCTTCCTTTGATTCTATTGTATAGTCCCATATACCATTCAAACACTTCCATTCATCTCTAACCATTTGTGGTCTAGGGTATTTAGAAAGAGTGTTTTGGGGATCTATTTCATCAGCCCACTTTGTCATTATATGACCCTTAACCGGCTTCCAGTTATATGTTTTATTTCCTTCCATGATTACACCTCCTATTTGATTTTGTCTTTAGATGTTTTATTTATAAAATAAATGCCTATATATGATAGTAAGCTAATCGCACCAGCAACTTGATAAATGATAGGCGTAGGAATAAATCCAGAACTACCGTTAAGCACAGTTGGTATACCAAAACTTCTTATTAAAAACGATCCTATAGAGGGACCTATAACCATTGGAATCAATACCATAAAAACCATATTAGCACCTTGAAATTGCCCGCGTTGATCCTCTGGCATTAAGTTCTTTATTTGTGCTTGTGCTGAAACCATCAAAGCAAAAAATCCTACAAAGAATATACTCTTTGTTATTATGAGTTGCCAAAATTCTACTGAAAACGAAAACGATACTAGGCCTACTGTAATGATAGCTGGTGCCCAAGATAGTAAAGTATATCCATAGCCTTTGTCATTTAGCTTTCCTACAAATATGCTAGCCAATAATATTGCTGGCATAGCAAAAAGACTTAGTAGTGACGCTAAGGTTTTTGAAATGTCTAGGTAGTTATTTAGATAAATCATGTCATATGCCATTATTACTTGATATGCAATATTTCCTATACACATAACAACGAAAATTTGATAAAGTAACGTATTCTCTTTAATACTTTTTGCACTAAAAACACTAATCATGTATTTAAAAAAGTTTTTACCCTTTGATGTTTTATTGGGTAATAATGTAGGTGATTCTTTTATTAATAATCCTACAAGCAATCCTCCAATTGTAACAACGCTTCCAATACCATAAAAGAAAGTATTATATCCAAAGTTGTCAATAATTGCACCAGAAGCTGCTAACAAGATTCCTGAAAAAACAGGCATGATCAAAACAATGCTTGTAACAAAGCCTCTGTTCGTATCATCTGTATTATCTGTTACCCATGCATTATAGGCAGCATCATAGGCAGTAGATCCAAAGAATGTCATAATGGCATCTAGTGTAATCACCAATAGTATTGCCACAGAAACGGTTTTTGCCATCGCAGATAGTGGAAATACGATAGTAGAAATCCCCCACAACACATATCCACCTATCATAAATATTTTTCTTTTTCCTATACGATCACTTAAAGTTCCCATAATCAAGGTTCCTACAGTTGCAACAATTGCACTGACGCCAACCATTATAGCTATTGCTTGAGGATCAGGTGTGATTTCGTCGAAAATAAATGTATTAAACCATGAATTTTCTATACCCCATGCTATTTGACCAATTAATCCTAGAACTATAATGATAAGCCAATTTTTTTTACCCATTTTAGTAGATGCTACTTTTATTTTTTCCATCTTATTCCTCCTAGTTCCTATAATGATTTTAACATTTTTAAATGAAATCCTATGTCATTTTAATAAGATATATGATAAAATTATTATATATCTTATATGGAGGACAAAATGAAAGCACACAAGTATGATGAGCAAGTTCAAACATATTATATGACATGCAATTTACCGATTAGAGTCTATAACAACTATATGGATATCTTAAGTGAAGCTGGGACGACAGATTGCCCCTCCAAATTTAATGCAAGTGATTACTATGACGAAATCAAAAAAAGCAATAACTACTATGAACATACTACAATATATAACGAAAAATACATTGCAATTCCCACCAAACATCTAATCATTTTAGTAGGTCCATTTCTTATTGAACTACCAACATATTCATTTAGTTATCTTAAGGATTTACCCATTATAAAAAAAGACTCTCTAAACTATCATTATAAATATCTTATACTACTTTTTAGCGAACTTAACCACTCACAGCACAAAAACAATAATAGTTTTGATTCGATACTAATGGAATATAGAGGAATAGATTTTTATCATCATGATTATTTGTTAGAAACTCAGTATAGACATCATAGATTTAAAGGGCGTATGTCTCAATCCGACGATCAAAAATTCAGAAATATTGAACCAGCAATTATTTCAGACGACTATATTCGAAGTTATAAAAATATCGCAATAGTAAATATCGCTGTTATTGGTAGATATACAATTGAGCATGGCGTGGATGTGCATTATTCATTTTCAATAGGTGATGCATACATCAGAAAATTGGAAAATCTAACAAACTTAGCTGATATAACACAATTAATGGATGAAGCATTTGAAGCATATAAAAACGTTCTTGATACTGAACGCACTAAAAGATATTCAATTAAAATAAGGAAAGCTGTACACTACATTGATAAAAACCTATCTATTGGATTTACTATTGAAGATGTAGCTCAGCATGTTCGTCTTCATCCTAATTATTTGTCTACATTATTTAAAAAAGAAGTTGGTATGTCCTATACTGATTACATCACTAAGGAAAAAATCGAAGAAGCTAAAATCTTACTTAAATTCTCAAATAACACACTAGCTGAAATAAGTGGTATGTTGAATTTTTGTTC
>JAOZKH010000036.1 GCA_029935405.1 Vallitaleaceae bacterium
TTGAAGGACTTATATTAAATAGATATTTAAAGCGCAAAGGATTAAAAAGATTTAAGTAAATGATGAATTAACGAATATTAGGAGATTTTTATGGGAGTTAATGGAACTACAAAGGTATTTGCACTGTTAGGAAATCCAGTTGAACATACAATATCTCCTTTTATACATAGTTTGCTTTATAAAGAATGTAAATATAATGGTACATATAATCCTTTTTTAGTACCAAAAGGTCAATTAGAAAATGCTATTAATGGAATTATTGCTTTGAATTTAGAAGGTGTTAATGTAACAGTTCCTTATAAAGTTGAAGCAATGAAATATATTAATGAAATAGATCTAGTAGCTAAGAGCATAGGTGCGATAAATACTATTGTACGAAAAGATAATATGCTAAAAGGCTATAATACTGATTGGATAGGACTTAAACAAGCCTGTGAGTATAATGATGTTCTAATTGCGGGTAAAGATATAGCTATACTTGGAGCAGGTGGGTCAGCTAGAGCAGCAGCTTTTATGAGCTATTTAGAAGGTGCTAAGAGTATTACAATACTTAACCGAACAGTAGAAAAAGCAAAGGCTATTATTAGTGATTTAGAAAGCTATAATAATGATAAAAATATTCAAACTTTAAAGAAGAGCTTTAATAAGACAAAGCTGTCATACGGGAAACTCAACGAATATGAAAAATTAAATAATAAGTTAATTGTTTTTCAAACAACAAGTTTAGGCATGTATCCAGAGGTGGATAGAATGCCTATTGAATCAGCTGAATTTTTTAACAAAGTTGACTTTATTGTCGATATAATATACAATCCAAAAGTGACAGCCTTTATGAAAAAAGGAAAGTCACATGGAGTAAAGGTATCCAACGGATTAGGGATGCTTTTTTTTCAAGCAGTAAAAGCTTTTGAATTATGGACAGATATAAAACTAAGGGATGAGCAACTAAAGAGAGTGTTTAGGGAACTTGAAAACTATATTTATACTAAAGAGAGCTAAACTGAGTAGGTGATTAAAATGAATAATGTGATTTTAATTGGTTTTATGGGAAGTGGTAAGTCATCAGTTGGAAAAGTGTTGGCTAACAAGCTTCAAAGAAATTTTATCGATATGGACGACGAAATTGAAGTAGGAGAAGCAAAGTCTATAAACGATATATTTGATGAATATGGAGAAGAACGTTTTAGAGAGTTAGAAACAAGCTATCTTGAGAAGCTTTTTACAAAGAAAAATAAAGTTATCTCAACAGGTGGCGGAGTTGTTCTTAAAGAAGAAAATGTAGATATTCTAAAGAAAATAGGCACAGTTATATTCTTGCATACACCATATGAAGCGTTATTAAATAACCTTCAAGGCGATTTAACAAGACCGTTATTACAAAGAGCTGATTCAAAAGAAGTAATTAAAAACTTATTAGAAAAACGTGAACCGATTTATTTTCATGCTGCATCTATGATCATTCAGACGAAAGATAAGTCTATTAATGATATTACAGATGAAATAATAAAGTTATTATAGAGGTTGAATATGAAGATTGCAGTAGTAAATGGACCTAACTTAAACTTTCTAGGAATTAGAGAGCCAGGAATTTATGGTAATGACACCTATGAAGATTTAGTTAGAATAGTAGGTAATCATGGAAGTGAATTAAATTGTGAATTAGAGTTTTTTCAATCTAATGGTGAAGGAACTATTATCGATTTTTTGCAAAAATGTTATTATGAAAAGGTTGATGGAATTATTATTAACCCAGGAGCCTATACTCATTATAGCTATGCAATAAGAGATGCTATTGAATCTATCAAAATTCCAACAGTTGAAGTTCACTTATCAAATATTCACAAACGTGAAGGTTTTAGAAGTGTTTCTGTTGTTAAAGAGGTTTGCATTCATCAAATATATGGCAAGAAGATTGAGGGGTATTTAGAAGCCATTGATTTTCTATTAGAAAGGCATAATAATGATTGATAGAATAAGTAAGCTATTAGCTAGATTTGATGAACTTGATTTAGATGCAGTACTTGTATCAAGTGCCTATAATAGGAGATATTTATCAGGATTTACCGGATCAAGCGGATATTTGATAATAACAAAAACAGCTAGATATATGTTAACTGACTTTAGATATATTGAGCAGGGAAAAGAACAGTGCATTGCTTATGAAATTATTGATTATTATAAAAAAGGTTTATTAGATACAATTGAAGATATATTATTAAAAGAATCAATTAGTTCAATTGGATTTGAAGATTCGAAACTAACAGTTAAAGAATTTGAACAACTTATCACCAAATTTGAATCTATAAAATGGATTGAAATGAATAATATGATTGAAGAAATAAGAATGATTAAAGATGATAGTGAAATTGAATTGATTGCACATGCAGCAAGTATTGGTGATGCTGCTTTTTCACATATTATTGATTATATTAAACCTGGAATGACTGAAATCGAAGTAGCAATTGAACTTGAGTATTACATGAAAAAAAACGGTGCATCAAAGTTATCTTTTGACTCCATTGTTGCATCAGGAAAACGATCAAGCTTACCTCATGCAATGCCAACTAATAAAGTTATTGAACATGGCGACTTTGTTACGCTAGATTTTGGATGTATTTATAAAGGATATTGCTCTGATATGACTAGAACAATAGTTATAGGCGAAGCAAGTGATAAACAAAAAGAAATATATGCACTTGTACTTAAAGCACAATTAAACGCGTGTAATCATATAAAGGCTGGTATTATCGGTAAAGTCGGAGATGGATATGCAAGAGATATTATTGATAAAGCTGGTTATAGAATAAACTTTGGACATGGACTTGGACATGGTTTAGGGCTTGAAGTTCATGAAAAGCCTCGTCTTTCTCTTTTGTCTGAAGATTTAATTAAAGAAAACATGATTATGAGTATTGAACCGGGTATATATATACCTGGTTTTGGCGGAGTTCGTATTGAAGATTTAGTTCTTATTACTAAAGACGGTATTAGAAATTTTTGTACATCACCTAAAGAACTAATTAGGACTTGATAAATTCAGTTAAATATTATAAAATATATATGATATTGTGCACACAAAAGCAACATTAAAAAGTGACACAAAAAGTAGGAGGATTAAGTATGATTCAAGCTGGTGAATTAAGAAATGGTTATACCATAGAATTTGAAAATAATATTTATAGTGTTATTGATTTTCAACATGTAAAACCTGGAAAAGGTGCTGCATTTGTTAGAACCAAGATTAGGAATTTGAAAAACGGTGCAGTTATTGAGAAAACTTTTAGACCAAATGAAAAAATGGAAAGAGCTCATATTGACAGAAGTGATATGCAATATTTATACAATGATGGAGACTTATTCCACTTTATGAATCAAGAAACATATGATCAAATCGCTCTTAATAGGGATGACCTTGGTGATTCGTTAAAGTTTGTTAAAGAAAATGACGTAGTTAAAATGTTATCTTATAAAGATAGGGTGTTTGGTATTGAACCACCTATTAACGTTGTACTTGAGATAACTCACACAGAACCAGGTATTAAAGGTGATACTTCAACAGGGGCAACTAAGCCTGCAACAGTGGAAACAGGAGCTAATGTACTAGTACCATTATTTGTAAACATGGGAGATAAAATCAAAATAGATACTCGTACAGGTGAGTATTTATCAAGAGCGTAGGATAAATCAATTTAAAACTTTGATAGGAGGCTGTTAGAATGGATAGACAATTATTTAAAATACATGAAGCTAAAGATATAGGTGCTGTTCACATTGCTGATGAAGTTATTGCAATTATTGCTGGAATGGCGGCTACAGAAGTAGAAGGCATTGCAGGAATGGTAGGAAATTTCACAGGAGATCTTGGTGAATTATTAGGCCGTAAAAATTTATCAAAAGGTGTTAATGTAATCGTTAATGAAGATGTTGTAAATCTTGAAATAGCTTGTATTGTTGAATATGGTATTTCATTAGTTGAAGTTACCAAAAATGTACAAGAAAAAGTAAAAATAGCAGTTGAAACTATGACCGGACTTGAAGTTAACGAAGTTAACATTAAAGTTGCAGGTGTTGATGTAGAAAAGTAATTAAATTTTTACAAAGGTAACTGGAGGAAAAATGAACCGTCATAAGCAGAGAGAATATACATTTAGAGTTGTGTTTTCATTGGATCAAAACCGAACTAAGGTACCAATGGAAGATATAGATTTACATATTGAAAGTCTTGGACTTACGAAGGAAAGTGACATAGAATTAATTAGTACTAAAGTTAGGGAAGTATTTGAAAAAATTCCTGAAATTGATATATTAATTGAAGAAGCTTCTGATAAATGGGCCATAGACAGAATTGCCAAGATTGAATTAGCATTACTAAGAGTTGCAGTATATGACTTTAAATATAATGAAGTACCTGTACAAGTAGCGATTAATGAGGCGGTAGAATTATCTAAAAAATACGGAGAAGATCAGTCATCGAAGTTTGTTAACGGTGTACTAGGTCATATAGTTAAGAGGTTATCATGAATAACGTGTTGTCCGTCCTTCAACTAAACACATATATTAAGAGAAAATTCGAACAAGATTTTGTTCTTAAAAATGTTTCTGTTGAAGGGGAATTGTCTAACTTTAAGAGACATAGCTCAGGACATATTTATTTCACTCTCAAAGATGATAAAGCTCAAGTATCGTGTGTATTATTCAAGACATATTTATCTGGTATTGAAGATGAATTACGCGATGGAGCAAAAGTTATCATTAAAGGGAGTGTTTCTCTTTATGAAAAATCTGGTCAGTATCAAATCTACGTTCGTAAAATTGAAAAAGCAGGAATAGGAGAACTTTTTGTCTTGTTTGAAAAACTCAAAAAGAAACTTCAAAAAGAAGGACTTTTTGATGAACGTTCAAAGAGAAATATTCCAAAATATGCACATAAAATAGGAATTATTACAAGCTCAACAGGAGCAGCAATAAGAGATATTGTTCAAGTAGCAAAGAGGAGAAATCCATATGTAGAATTAATATTATATCCTTCTTTAGTACAAGGAGATTTTGCAAAAGATAATATTGTTAAAGGCATAGAGTACTTTAATTATGAGGAATCAGTAGATATTATTATTGTTGGACGTGGAGGTGGCTCCATTGAAGACTTGTGGCCATTTAATGAAGAAGTTGTAGCAAGAGCAATATTTGAATCAAATACGCCAATTATTAGTGGAGTAGGACATGAAACTGACTTTGTGATTAGTGACTTTGTTTCAGACCTTAGGGCTCCTACGCCTTCAGCGGCAGCAGAACTTGCAGTATTTGATTATTATGAGTTTATTAATAAAATTAATCAATATAAAATTGTACTTAAGAATAGGTTTGAAAGTTATATTCAATTAAATAGACAAAAATTATTAGGACTTACTAAATTAATAGAACAAAAACATCCAAGGCAGTCCCTTGAAGATAAGATGTTGAATTTAGAACAATTAAGATTATTACTAATTTCAAGAGGAAAACGAACCTTTGAAAACAAACGCAATTTATTATCAATTCTAAATGAGAGATTAAAAGGCAAATCTCCATTAGCAAGAATTGACGAAGGTTATGCATATATAACATACAAAGGTAATAGGGTAACCTCAATTAATGATATTAAAGAAAATGATCAGATGGAAGTGTTGATTAAAGATGGAAAGTTAATAACGACAATTAATAGTAAAGAGGTGATATAATGGCTGATAAAACTTATGAAAATATGATTAAAGACATTGAAGAAGTCCTCGAAGATCTAAACAATAAAGAGTTATCATTAGAAAATGCTGTTTCTAAGTATAAACAAGGAATGAAGTTAGTAGAACAGTGTTCAAAAAAATTGGATAAAGTTGAAAAGGATTTGAAAATTATTGAAAATTAATCTGAGGTATTAAATGAATAATATTAAAATGTTTAGAGATAGTATAGATGAAAAACTTAAAAGGTATTTACCAACTGTAGCTTCTAAACACCATGAAGAAGTGTTAGAAGCTATGAAGTATAGTTTTGCAATTGGTGGGAAACGAATTAGACCATTACTTATGTATGGAGCATTTAAGATGGTTGATGGAAGTTATGAGGAATATCACTGCGTCGAAGTATTCATGGCTTGTATTGAAATGATTCATACCTATTCGTTAATACATGATGATTTACCAGCTATGGATAATGATGATTTGCGAAGAGGTAAACCAACTTGCCATAAAGTATATGGTGAGGCTAATGCAGTATTAGCAGGTGATGGGTTGCTAAATTATGCATATGAGTTAGCTCTTAAAGAGACAATTAATGTTGGAACTAAAGATATTGATAGAAGTAAAAAGTTACTTGAAGCTATGAGTATTATGGCCTCTCATGCTGGAATATATGGCATGATTGGAGGACAAGCGGCTGATATTAAATTTGAAAACAAAGAAATGACTACTAAAAATGAGTTGGATTATATACATAAGAATAAAACAGGTGCATTAATAAGGGTATCATTGATAATTGGTGGCATATTAGGTGGCGGCAGTGTTAAACAAATCGAACAATTAAAAGTAATTGGTAATAATATAGGTTTATCTTTTCAGATTCAAGATGACTTATTAGATAAATACAGTACTAAAGAAGTACTTGGAAAACCAATAGGATCTGATGAAAAAAACAACAAAAAGACCTATGTTTCTTTTGTTGGAGTCGAGCAATCTAAAGAGGATGTTAAAAGACTTTTAAATGAATCAAGGTTACAAGTTGAAGGATTTAATGGAGATAGCACATTAATGTTAGAATTAATTGATTTTTTGGAAACAAGAAAATATTAGAAAACTATAATATTAGAAACGAGGAATAACATGGATATTGTTATTAAGATTTTCACTAATCACATTGTAATTGCTGCTCTTATTGGTTGGTTTGGATCCCAGGGATTTAAAGTGATGACAACTTTAATTAAGTATCATAAATTCGATCTTGAAAGAATAATGGGTTCAGGTGGAATGCCTAGTTCACATACAGCTACGATTACGGCAGTAACATTTGCAATAGGAAATACTAGTGGATTTGAAAAGCCGATTTTTGCGCTTGGACTTGTTATGACAATGATTGTAATGTATGATGCTGCAGGAGTTAGAATGGCAGCAGGTAAGCAGGCAAAAGTTATTAAAATGATCATTAGTGAAATTGGTGAACATAGGATTAAATATGAAGGTGAATTAAAAGAATTATTAGGTCATACTTACCTAGAAGTGTTTATAGGTTTTGTAGTAGGAATAATAATTGGTTTATTAGTTTGATGATAGATAGATTTCAATAGAAGTCAAACTATGTTATAATAAATCTGACTAAAGATGCAGTATTCTAGTCAATCATCCTATTTACGAAAACGGGTCTAAAAATCCGTTGAAGGGCATATCGATGAAGTTTCTGGTGTTGGCTGGCGACGCCCAGTCGCGGGTTTATGCTGGGAGTTAAGACTTTAGGGCGATCCACAACGGCATGTGGGCGTTGACCCTTTAGTCGTGGAGACCAACAATTGTGGGAGTGTCTTTCGGGAAATTCTTACGATGTTGGATTAAACCTGTCATGCGGCGAAAGCTGTGGACAGTGTAGCCTGCCTTGCGTGAAGAGATGGGGATTACGATTAGACAAGGAGTTTAAAGGCCTTAAGCTTTTTTGTTATTGTCGAATGAAACACTTCTTTGCTAAAAAGGCTAGTTGTAGTGAGGATTGCTGGGGAAAACCTCTAGGCTGTTCTTTGTAAGTATATAGTGGATTACGGTGGGGTTAAAGGTGATCTAGCTTGTAGCATGGTGACAACTACAGTAAAGATTTAAAGGTAAACCACTTTTTTGGCGACAAAAGAGTATCTTTACGGGAAAACCTGCTAGACTATAAGCCTCAAAATTTACACTATATACTATCTTTAGTTCATTATAATTTAGGAGCAATTTTTTGAGTAAATTAGATAGTAAAGTTAAGTTTAGACAACAGAATATTAATAAAAAAATCAACTACCAGTGGATAATTACAATTACAATAATAACTTTGTTTATTGCAATGATATTAAGCTATGTATCCTTATTGTTTATGGATATTCTTAGTTTGACAGGAGCGATTATAATATTATTAATCATTGTCTTTCTAGGTGTTTTTTTTGATTTATTAGGAATAGCTGTTACTGCAGCTAATGAAACACCTTTTCACTCAATGGCATCATCTAAGGTAAAAGGTTCAAAAGAAAGTATTTTTATTATAAGAAATGCATCAAGTGTTGCTAATTTTTTTAATGATGTAATTGGAGATATTGCAGGTATTATATCTGGTTCAGCATCCTCAGCAATTATAATTAAAATGATGATTGACTCAGAAGGAAGAGAGCTAGTTACGTCTATTGTCCTTGGGGGAATTATAGCGTCTTTAACAGTTGGAGGAAAAGCAATTGGAAAAGAAATTGCTTTAAACCATTCTAATGCAATCGTATATAGAATAGCATTGATTATTAGTATTATTGATTTTAAGAAAAGATAGGGGTTATTATGAAGTATTTAAATAATATAGAGAAACCTTCAGATATTAAAAAGTATGATTTATTTGAACTCAGACAATTAGCTAGAGAAATACGTAAATATCTAATTGATGTTACTTCAAAAACAGGTGGGCATCTAAGCTCAAACTTAGGAGTAGTAGAACTTACGCTAGCATTACATTATGGTTTTGATTCACCAAAAGATAAAATAATATGGGATGTTGGTCATCAAGCTTATGTTCATAAACTTTTATCAGGACGTATGGAAGCATTAAAATCAATACGCCAATTTGGTGGGATTTCAGGCTTTCCTAAGAAAAGTGAAAGCGAACATGATATTTTTGAAGTTGGGCATTCATCAACTTCAATATCAGCAGGTGTTGGATTTGCTGCAGCAAGAGATATTAAAGGTGAAAACAATTATGTGATTTCTGTTATAGGTGATGGAGCTTTAACAGGTGGAATGTCCTATGAAGCCCTTAATAACGCAGCAAGGAAATATAATAAATTTATTGTTGTATTAAATGATAATCAAATGTCTATAGACAAAAATGTTGGCGGTATGGCTATGTATCTTGATAAATTTCGTACCGGAACATTGTATAATGAAGTAAAATCAGATGTAGAAACAACCTTAGGTAAAATCCCAATGGTTGGTGATAGTATTGTTAAAGCTGTTCGAGGTGTTAAAAATGGTGTTAAACAATTACTTATACCAGGTATGTTTTTTGAAGAGCTTGGATTCACGTATTTAGGACCGATTGACGGTCATGATATGGGGAAGCTAAATATATTAATTAAACAGGCCAAAAAGGTTGAAGGACCGGTCTTGTTACATGTATTAACAACTAAAGGGAAAGGATATCATCATGCAGAAAAAGATCCTCATAAGTTTCATGGGGTAAAACCCTTTGACAAAAGCAATGGTATATTTCGTGAAAGTAGTAATATTATTGATGCAGAACCTAAGAAAAGCTTTTCAACTATTGTTGGTGATACATTAACAGATATAGCATCCATAAAACCAAATGTAGTTGGTATTACTGCAGCTATGTGTAGTGGAACAGGATTAACAGGGTTTGCTAGTCAATTTCCTGATAGATTTTTTGATGTGGGAATTGCAGAACAGCATGCTGTAACGTTTTCTGCAGGTTTAGCTACAGATGGTATTAAACCGTTTTTTGTAGTGTATTCATCATTTTTACAAAGAGCTTACGATCAAGTTTTACATGATGTTTGTATACAAAATTTACCAGTTGTGTTCTGTCTTGATAGAAGTGGATTAGTAGGTGCTGATGGAGAAACTCATCAAGGAGTTTTTGATTTGTCCTATTTATCTCATATTCCTAATATGACTGTTATGGCCCCTAAATCTGGAGATGAACTTAAGGAAATGATGCACTTTGCTGCTAGTTATTATGATGGACCAATAGCTATTCGATATCCGAAGGGACTCGACAATGGATACAAAACAGGAAAATCGATAGAATTAGGTATAGAAGAATGGATTAAAGACGAAGCTTCCGATAGGGTTCTTATCACAGTGGGTTCATACTTTGAACGCGTCATGAAAGTATCAGAATTATTACATAACAATAATGTTCATGCAGACATTGTGAATTTAAGGTTTGTTAGTCCGATAAATGATGCGTTGATTACTAAGTTAGCAAGTAAATATAAATATGTATATGTTTTTGAAGACAATATGTTAAATGGTGGAGTGACATCAATTATTAGCAGGAGAATTGCAAAAGAAAAAGCTATAAGAAATATTAGTAAGTCACCTTCAGTTTTTGGATTTGGAATTGACGACGAATTTGTAGGTCACGGTCAAATAGATGAACTTAATAAATCATTAGGATTAGACAGTAAAGCTATGTTTGATACGATATTATCATTAGAAAGAAATTAAAGTCATTGTGAAATAAGTTAAGTTATAAATAAATAAATAAAGAAATAAAGAAAGGTTAATATGGCAAAAAAAGAACGCCTTGATATATTATTAGTTGAACAAAAATTCTTTCCTTCTAGAGAAAAAGCCAAAAAAATGATAATGGCAGGTCTTGTTTTTGTTAATGGACAAAGAGAAGATAAAGCTGGAACAAAAATCGAAAAACTGGCTAAAATAACAGTTAAAAAAGATCCGAACCCATATGTAAGTCGTGGAGGATTAAAACTTCATAAAGCAATTAATACCTTTGATATTGATCTTAAAGAAAAGATTTGTATGGATGTTGGAGCGTCAACAGGCGGCTTTACTGATTGCATGTTGCAACATGGAGCGTCTAAGGTATATTCTATTGATGTTGGTTATGGGCAATTTGATTGGCGATTAAGACAGGATCAAAGAGTTGTATGTTTAGAGAAAACGAATGTAAGATATATAACTAAAGAACAGGTTCCTGATACAATGGGATTTATATCTATTGATGTTTCTTTTATTTCATTATCAAAAGTACTTCCTGCAGTTATTGCAAGAATGAATGATAAAGGATATATTGTATGTTTGATTAAACCACAATTTGAAGCAGGACGTGAAAAAGTAGGCAAAAAAGGTGTGGTTAAAGACCCTGCTACTCACATAGAGGTCATAGAACGAATTATAAATGTATTTCACAACAATGGACTAAGTGTGATAGGGTTAAGTTTTTCACCGATTACTGGGCCTGAAGGAAATATTGAATATTTAATATATGGTCAAAATATTAGAGATAATGAAATAGATATAAACATTGAAACTAAAGAAATGTACAGTAATAATGTAAAAGAGTTAGTTAGTAATGCTCATAGAAATTTATATGGAAAGTGATATGATGAAGAAAATATTAATAGTACCTAATCAATTTAAAGATAAGCATTTTAAAGTTACATTACGTGTTGTAAATTGGCTTATAAGTAATGGAGTTATTGTTTACTTACCTTTTGAATTACATAAGTATAAGGAATTAGCCACATGTGATTTTCTAAAAATAAAAGAGGTAGGCATTATTGATTGTTGTTTTGTGCTTGGTGGTGATGGAACCATTATTCAAACCAGCAGAACATACTTTGAATACGAGATTCCTATGCTTGGAATAAATCTTGGAAATTTAGGGTTTTTAGCTGAAATTGAATTGGTAGATTTAGAAGGAACACTAGATGAGTTTTTAAAAGGCAACTATATTATCGAAGATAGAATGATGATTAGTGCATCTCACAATCAGGGTCACTTTTTAGGGCATGCACTTAATGATATAGTAATATCAAGGCAATCAATTTCAAGAATGATTAACTTTGATGTGCATGTTAATAATCTTTACGTTAATAGTTATAGGGCAGATGGCGTTATTATAAGTACACCTACAGGATCTACAGCATACAATCTATCAGCAGGAGGTCCGATTATTACACCAAATAATGAAATAATTGTAATGACTCCAATTTGTCCACATTCATTAACTGCAAGAAGTATTGTACTTTCAGGACAAGATGAAGTTAAAATTACATTTAAACATCCTAGAAATAGTCATGTTAATGACTTGCTAGTAACAATAGATGGGCAAGAGACAACAAGAATTTACAAAGAAGATACCATCGAAGTTAAAAAAGCTCCGAAAAAGGTTTCACTAATGAGACTTATTAATAATGATTTCTTTGAAATTTTGCGTAAAAAATTGTAACTTGAAAGAAGGTGTTAATGTGAAAATAGCTAGACAAACGAAAATTAGACAATTGATTAGTGAGAGAATTGTAGAAACTCAAGATGAGTTAGCTAACTTGTTAACTGAAGATGGATTTGAAGTTACTCAAGCTACAATTTCTAGAGACATTAGAGACCTTAAGTTGACAAAAATTACAACAAGTGATGGAAGACAAAAGTATATTGTTCTTCAAAATAAAGTGATAAATCTTAATGAAAAATATATTCGTGTATTGCAAGATGGATTTGTGGATATGGATAGAGCAATGAATACGATTGTTATAAAAACATTAGCAGGTATGGCTAATGCTGTTGCGGCGGCTATAGATGCAATTGAGTTTGATGAAGTTATTGGTTCTATAGCAGGAGATGATACTATTTTTTGTGTTGTTCGTACAGAAAAAGATGCAGTTTCGATGATGGAAAAATTAAGTAAAATTATTAATAATCATTTTAAAAACATATAAAATCAATATGGTTTAATAAATTTAATCATATAATTATAAAAAATCATTATTATTTAATATATTGAAACATATAATTCTAATAAATCAAATCATTAAAGGGAGTTTTTATGCTTGCGTATTTACATGTTAAAAACATTGCTCTGATTAAAGAGCTAGAAATTGACTTTGATAAAGGACTTAACATTTTAACTGGTGAAACAGGTGCAGGAAAATCTATTGTTTTAGGGTCTATTAATTATGTTCTTGGTGCTAAACTAAAAAAAGACTTTATACGCTCAGGTGCTAAGGAAGCAATTGTTGAGTGTGTTTTTGATATTTCAAAGAATCACTATGATGAGCAGAATATTAAAGGACTTTTTATTAAATACGGAATAAGTGAAGATGAAAATGGTATTATTGTTAGTCGAAAAACAACATTAAATGGTAGAAGTGTGTTTAGGATAAACGGAGAAGTGGTTAGGTTAGAAGTTATAACTGCATTAGCATCATTGTTAATTGATATTCACTCACAACACGAACATCAATCTTTGTTAAGTTCATCAAGACAACTTGATTTGTTAGATCGTTTTGCTGGAGAATCAATGAATGATTTACTTAGGAAGTATTACAGTAAATACAAAGAGTATAATATATTAACATCTTCTATTAATATAGATTTAATGGATGATGAAAAACGCAGAAGAGAGATTGCATTTTTAAAATTTGAAATGAATGAAATAAAAGAGGCATCACTTGAGATAAATGAAGATATTATATTACAGACAAAATTTGATAAATTATCTCATAGTAAAACCATACTTCAAGAGTTGTCAAATTTAAATAACACATTGTATAATGGTGCGGATTTAAGTCACATAGTATCAAGCTCCTTAGGAGAACTAAAAAAACTTAATCAATTTGATATAGATTTAAATACAATAGTAGAGAGTTTACTTCAATTAGAGGATTTGTTAGGCACTTTAAATAGAGACGTAGTTTCATATATTGAAAATATTGAAGATTTCGAAGAAGAAGTGTACTTTGTTGAAAAGCGTTTAGATCTTATTAATCAGCTTAAACTAAAATATGGTGATACAATAGATGAAATATATAATTATTTAGAAGAAAAAGAGACTGAACATGAGCAACTTGTAGATTTTGAGAAGACACTAATTGAAACAAAAGAAAATATTAAGCAAATTAAAAACGAATTACTTAATATTAGTAATGATATTTATCAATTACGGATTGAAAAAGCTAACAAACTTAAAAATTTAATTGAAGAATCTTTATCAGATTTAAATCTTGAAAATTCAAAATTTAATATTAAAATCACTAAAGAAAACGAGTTTTTATCAAAAGGTATGAATAAAGTGAACTTTATGATTAGTACAAATAAAGGTGAAGAGCTAAAACCACTTAAAGAAGTTGCTTCAGGTGGTGAACTTAGCCGTATTATGCTGGCAATAAAGTCAATATTGGCATCAGTTGATGGTGTTGATACATTAGTGTTTGATGAAATAGACACAGGTATTAGTGGGCAAACAGCACAAAAAGTAGCAGTGAAAATGGCAGAACTTTCAACAGAAAGGCAATTGATTTGTATCACACATTTACCACAAATCACAGCTATGGCAAATCAACATTATTTGATTCAAAAGGATATAATTAAGAACAAAACAATAACATCTATGAGATTACTTAAAGAGCAAGAATCTATTGAGGAAGTTGCAAGAATGTTAAGCGGCGCTGTAACAAGTAAGGCAATCTTAGATAGCGCTAAAGAAATGAAACAATTTGCAAAAACAATTAGTAAAAACTAGGCTATCATAAGTGTATGGGTAAACTTATGATAGCCTAAATAATAAATTGTTATAAAACTTGTTCAAGAGAATCAATTGTTGGATCGATGAATAAAGAGTAGTTAGTATGATATATAACATAACCAGGTGCAGATCCATGAGGCTTTTTAATATTTTTTTTGGTTGTGTAATCAACAGTTACTTTTGTAGAGTGTCTCGCTTTACTGTAATAAGCAGCTAGTGCAGCAGCCTCTTCATAAACCTTATCAGGAAGTTCTTGTCCGTATGTTTTAACAATGACATGTGAACCAGGAACGTCTTTAGTATGAAACCACCAATCTGAATTATTAGCAAATTTTGTAGTTAATTCGTCGTTTTGGAAATTATTTTTACCAACATACATATGAAAACCATCACTTGATAAATAATGATATGGTTGACTTTTAGTTCTTGATTTCTTGGTATTTTTCTTAAATCGAAGATAACCTGTTTCCATTAATTCTTTTCTTATTTCTTCTATATCATCTTCATTTAAAACATTTTCAACAGCATATTTAACTGATTCTAGATGAGCGAGTTCAGCTTTGGTATGAACGAGTTGTTTTTTAACAGCAACTAAAGTACGCTTTTTCTTATTATATTTACTATATGCTTTGTTAGAATTTTCTATTGCGCTCTTATTAGGATCAAGGGTAATGGTAGTTTCTTCATTTGTATAATAATTTAAAACAGTTATGGAGGTATCTTTTGGTTTGATCATATATTGATTAGTAAGAATAAGTTCACCTTTAATCTTGAACTTATCCATATTATTAGTATCTTTTAATTGGCGAGTTTGAATATCTAATTTTTTATTACATCGATCTAAAGAAGTTTGTATTACTTTTCTAAGGTCATAGGTTTTTTGTTTCATGCGAATTTGTAGAGATTTAGTTTCATAAAAAGAATCGATTAGTATATTAATATCTTCAAAATTTTCTAATTGACGTTCATATAAATTTTCACTTAGTAGAAGACTATAATAATCTATATAATTACCTTCTAAATCCATTATTAGGGTAGGAGAGTAGGTATTACTATTTAGTCTGTTATTTAATTTGTTGATTTTGTTAAATAATAATGTAAACTCAGTATTTGATATAGTCTTAACATGACTATTAGGATCTATATTAGAACTAGTACAAAGATGATTAGCCATAAAAGGGCTGATACCTGTGTATGAAGTATAAATAGTTTTAAATATAAGGTCATCTTTAGTCAATAGGACTTCTTTAAGTTCATCAACACTAGATAATTTGCGAATATCTGTTTTACCTTGATTAGGAGGTAAAATATATTCTCTCCCAGGATAGACTTGACGTACTCTACTAATATTAGCACCAATTCGCTTGATACTATCAAGAATGAGATTGTTAGAGTCTAAAAGTATTATATTACTGTGTTTTCCCATTATTTCAATAATTAGGCTATAACTGCATAAATCACCTAATTCATTAAGTTGTTCTAAGGTGATTTTCAAAATTCTTTCCATGTTAAGTTGTTCCACATCTATTATTCTTCCGTTTCCTATGTATTTGCGTAGTAACATACAATAAGAAGGAGGTGTCAGTGGGTTTTTCTTGTTTTTAAAGGTTAGATGTGCTCTAGGCATTGTTGCTTGAGCTGATAATAATAATCGTTGTTTTTTGCCTCCTGCCCGAATGTGAATTAGTAGTTCATCCCTTTCAGGTTGAGTAATTTTATCTACACGCCCACCTACAAGAGCTTCTTTTAAATCATGTGCAATATTATGTAATACAATTCCATCTATCATGTTATTCCTCCATATCTAGTTGAGTATATCACTATGTTTTATGTTAATCAATGAGATTTATTTGGATATTTAATATTAATCAATAATAATTATCTATTAATCAATAATAATTATCTTGATTTCGCAAGAAAAACGTTGTATAATTGCATTTATAGTTTAGCACGCTAAATCAACACATGTCTAAAGTGAAGAAGCTATAAGGTGACAATATAGCGATAACATAAGGTAGAATGTGGTGCTAAGATAAAAAGAAGGGTGGATTACAATGAAAAAATTATTAACATTAGGATTAGTTTTAATTATGGTGGTTACATTATTTGCAGGATGTGGCAAAGAGGAAGAAGCTTCAGCAGAGATTGTTAAGATTGGTATGTTAGCACCTACAAGTGGTGACTTAGCAGTATATGGGCAAGCAGTTTTTAATGCAGGAACAATGGCAGTTGAAGAAATCAATGCAGCAGGTGGTATTAACGGAGCTACTGTTGAATTAATTCACTATGACAATGAAGGCGACCCAACAAAGTCTATGACACTTTTTAGTAAACTTGTTGATGAAGATGGTATTGTTGCTTTAGTTGGACCAGTAATTTCTGGTACGTCATTAGTGGTTGGACCTTTAGCAGAAGAAGCAGGTATTCCTATGTTATCTCCTACAGCAACAAACCCAGATGTTACTCCTGGTTTGGATTATGTTTTTAGAGCTTGTTACATAGATCCTTATCAAGGACGTGTTGTTGCAAAATTTGCAAGTGAGAACTTAAGTGCTAAAACAGCAGTAATATTTAAAAATGTAAGTAATGACTATTCAATTGGTCTTGCTGATGCATTTGAAAGTGCTTTTGCAGGAGACATGTTAGCTATTGAAGGATACACTGGAGAAGATAATGACTTTAATGCTATAATAGCAAAAATAGCTGATATGAAACCAGACGTAATATTCTTACCAGATTACTTTAATGTTGTTGGACTTATCGCTAAACAACTTAATGAAGCAGGTGTTGAAGCTACATTGTTAGGTGGAGACGGATGGGATGGTATTCAAGGTGATTATGTTGAAGAAGTTGAAGGTGCATTCTTTGCAAATCACTATGCTACAACTGATGAATCAGAAATCGTACAAAACTTTATAACTTCATATGAAGAGCAGTTTGGTGAAGTTCCTAACGCACTTGGAGCCTTAGCATATGATGCGACTAAAGTTATGGCAGAAGCTATTAAAGAGGCTGGTTCAACTGATGGAGCAGCAATTAAGGATGCTTTAGCAAAAACAGATATAGATGCAGTATGTGGACACATCACTTTTGATGACAACGGTGATACAGTAAAAGCTATTTCAATTATTACAATTACAAATGGCGAATTAGAGTTAGAAGACAAAGTTTCAGAATAATATAATATAATATATTAATACTCTAAGAGGGATATATTCCCTCTTTTAGTATGTTATGAAAGAATTTAGCTGTTTAAAGCATTAACTTATGTTGACAAAATATTAGTTAATGTTATGTTACATATATATGGAGGTAGATTTATGACACAGTTTATAAATCAAATAATTAACAGTTTAAATATAGGAAGTATATATGCATTAATTGCGCTTGGTTACACAATGGTATATGGTATTGTTCGCCTTATTAATTTTGCGCATGGTGAAATATTAATGATTGGAGCGTTTATTGGTTATTTCCTCGCTGTTACATTTAATATGTCCTTAATCCCGTTATTATTATTATCAATGATTGGTTGTGCAATAATTGGTATGATAATCGATAGAGTTGCATATAAACCATTAAGAAAAGCACCACGTATTTCTGCACTTATTACGGCGCTTGGAATGAGTATGCTTTTATCAAATTTCTTTAGATGGAGATTTGGAGCTTCAGATAAAATAATGCCAGAAATTAATTTGATTGGTAATATCCCTATGCCAAATATAACGATAATAACAGTGGTTATTACGTTTATGTGCATGATTGGTTTACAATATGTTATTACAAGAACAAAAACTGGTCAAGCAATGAGAGCTGTATCAGAAGATAAAGGTGCAGCACAACTTATGGGCATTAATGTGGATAAAACTATTTCAATTACTTTTGCGATCGGATCAGCACTTGGAGCAGTTGCCGGTGTATTATATGCTATTAACTATGGTAATCTTGAACCATATATGGGTACAATGCCAGGTCTTAAGGCATTTGTTGCTGCAGTTTTAGGTGGAATAGGTATTATTCCAGGAGCTATGGTAGGTGGATTTGCAATAGGTATTATTGAAACATTTGTTAAAGGGTATATTAGTTCGGCTTGGGCAAATGTATTTGTTTTTGGTATTTTAATTATTGTATTAATTGTTAAGCCGACAGGTTTGTTTGGCAAGAACATTAAAGAGAAAGTGTAGGTGATGGCTATGAAGAAGAGACTTAAAGATTATGGCATCAATTTCTTAGCTGTTGTGTTATCATATTTAGCATTGAGAGTCATTATGTACAATGGATTAATTAATAATTATGTTCAAGGAGTTGTGGTATTTGCAATGATTAATATTATTGTTGCAATAAGTTTAAATATTGCAACAGGATTATTAGGGCAACTTGCGTTAGGACATGCTGGATTTATGGCGGTAGGTGCTTATACAGCTGGTTTGTTTGTAAAAGCTGTTGAATATCCACTTTATATTGAAATGATTATGGCATTGATTCTTGCTGGACTTGCAGCAGGATTATCTGGCCTCATAATAGGTATTCCCGCATTAAGATTACGAGGCGACTACCTAGGAATAGTAACTCTTGGATTTGGTGAAATGATAAGATATACTATTATTAATCTTGGCGATATAACAGGTGGTGCTTCAGGTTTAAAACGTATACCTAAAATGGTAGGATTAAATGAAGTGTTTATTGTTTTAGTGATTGTGATTACATTTGTATTCTTATTTATAAAATCAAGACATGGGCGAGCAATTATATCAATTAGAGAAAATGAAATTGCTGCTGAATCAATAGGTATTCCAACTACATTTTATAAAGTTTATGGGTTTTTTATATCTGCATTTATCGCAGGTGTAGGTGGGGGACTCTTTGCAATGTATCAACGATATTTAACACCTGAAAAATTTAGATTTATGTTTTCAGTTGAACTTTTTATTATCGTTGTTTTTGGTGGTATGGGTTCAATAACAGGTACAATTTTTGCAGGTGTTTTTCTTGCGTTTTTAACAGAAAAACTTTACGAGTATGATGAAGTTAGACTTATTATATATGCAATTATGTTAATACTTCTAATGATCTTTAAATCGGATGGTTTACTTGGTAGACATGAATTTTCACTTGTACAAACACCAAGAAGAATTAAAAACCTCTTTAATAAAATCAAAGATAGATTTAAGAAAGGGGTGGCGTAATGAGTTTATTAGAAACTAAAAATCTTGGAATAGCTTTTGGTGGTCTACGTGCAGTTGACAACTTTAGTATTAATATTAAAGAAGGAGAATTGCTTGGATTAATCGGACCAAATGGTGCAGGTAAAACTACAATTTTTAATATGCTTACAGGTGTGTATTTACCTACTGAAGGTAGCATATATATAGATGGAAAAAAAATTAATGGTAAAAAACCTTTTCAAATAGTGAAAATGGGAATTGGTAGAACATTTCAAAACATTAGACTATTTGCTAACTTAACGGTTATAGAAAATGTAAAAATAGCCTTTCATAAAGATATGACATACAATACTTTTACAGGAATTTTTAGATTACCTAAATACTGGAAAGAAGAAGATGAGATAACAACAAAAGCTTTAGAACTTTTGTCTTTGTTTGATATGGAAAATGATGCTGAGAACATGGCTAAGAATTTACCATATGGTAAACAACGTAAATTAGAGATATGCCGTGCCCTTGCAACAAATCCTAAGTTATTATTGTTAGATGAACCAGCAGCTGGAATGAACCCACAAGAAACAAAGGAATTAATGGAGACAATTCATTTTATTAGGGATAAATTTAAGGTAACTGTACTGCTTATAGAACATGATATGAACCTGGTTATGGGAATTTGTGAACGTTTGGTAGTTATCGATTACGGTATGATTATTGCAAAAGGAACACCGGATGAAATCAAATCAAACAAAAAAGTAATCGAAGCATACTTAGGAAGTTAAGGGGGATTGACATGTTAATAGTTAAAGATTTAAATGTATATTATGGTGCGATACATGCACTTAAATCATTGAGTTTTGAAGTTAATGAAGGTGAAATAGTTACATTAATTGGTGCTAATGGCGCTGGTAAAACAACTACACTTCACGCAATAAGTGGGCTGCTAAAAGCAACTTCCGGTTCAATAACTCTATATGATAAAAACTTAAATACAACAATGGCTGATAAAATAGTTGGTCTTGGATTAGCACAAGTACCTGAGGGTAGAAGAGTTTTTTCTAAAATGAGTGTTTATGAAAATCTAATCATGGGTGCATATACAAGGAATGATACAAAGGCAGATATTCAGGTGGATATTGAAAAAATGTATCAACGCTTTCCAAGACTTAAAGAGCGTTATAAACAAACGGCAGGTACTATGAGTGGTGGAGAACAACAGATGTTAGCTATTGCAAGAGCTTTAATGAGTAAGCCTAAGATTTTATTAATGGATGAACCTTCAATGGGGCTTGCACCAATTTTGGTAGACGAAATATTTAGTATCATTAAAGATACTAATGATGCTGGAACAACAATTCTATTAGTTGAGCAAAACGCACATAAAGCATTGAATATTGCTGATAGGGCATATGTTCTTGAAACAGGTAAGATTATAATATCAGGGAATGCGAATGAATTGCTTAATGATGATAGAGTTAGACAAGCATATTTAGGTTAAATAAATGGTTAAAGTTCAACTATGTAGTTTTGACACCCTAACCATTTATTAAAAATTA
>JAOZKH010000037.1 GCA_029935405.1 Vallitaleaceae bacterium
AATTAAGATTGAATAGTCTTGACAAAAAAATAGAATGTGTTATTCTAATTATAATATTAAAAGCTTTGATTGTGCAAAGTAGTCTTATATTGTCATACAGAGAGAAAATGTCAACGGTAAACTACCAGCGGTAAAATACCAACGGTAAACTACCAGCGGTTGAGAGCATTTTTATGGAACGTTATGAGATGAATTTCCCACAGGAGCTATATTGCTGAATTTAGTAAGTAATATCGAGTAATGCCCGTTAAGCATAACCAAGAGCTTGTCATATGGCAAGAACAAGGGTGGTACCGCCGAATCTCGGTCCCTTATTAAGGGGTGGAGTTTTTTTATTGCATAAAAACATAACAGCCCATAGATAGTAAATAGATTTTTAGCTTTGAAAGGAGTAACATTATGCAACAAAAACTAAATGAAATTAGAGAGTTAGCTATTAAAGCAATTAATGATTCTAAAGACTTGAAAAAGTTAGATGAAGTAAGAGTTTCAATTCTTGGTAAAAAAGGCGAATTAACAAAGGTACTTCGCGGTATGAAAGACTTAACTAATGAGGAAAGACCTGTTATTGGAAAACTTGCTAATGAGGTTAGAAGTAAAATTGAAAATGAGTTGGAGAAAGTTAAAGAAATAATAAGTAAAAAACAAAGAGAAATCCAATTAGCAAAAGAAGTTATTGATGTTACGTTACCTGGAAAGAAAAAAGAATTAGGGTATCGCCATCCGATGACTATTGTACTTGACGATATTAAAGATATATTTATTGGTATGGGATATTCAATTGCTGAAGGACCTGAAATAGAAAATGCGTATTATAACTTTGATGCATTAAATATTCCTGAAGAACATCCTGCAAAAGACGAACAAGACACATTTTACATTAATGAAGAAATGATGTTAAGAACATCAACATCACCAGTTCAGGTACATGTTATGGAAAATCAAAAACCTCCAATCCGAATTATTGCACCTGGAAGAGTTTTTAGATCAGATGAAGTAGATGCAACACATTCACCAGTTTTTCATCAAATCGAAGGCCTTGTTATTGACAAAGGGATAACTATGGGTGATTTAAAGGGTGCATTAGAAGTTTTTATCAAAGAATTATATGGAGAAACTGTTGAAGTTAAGTTTAGACCACATTTCTTCCCATTCACTGAACCAAGTGCAGAAGTAGATGTAAGTTGTGTTATTTGTGGTGGAAAAGGTCATGTTAATAAAGAAACATGTAAAGTATGTAAAGGTACAGGATGGATTGAAATATTAGGCTGTGGTATGGTGCATCCTAATGTTCTTGAAATGTCAGGCATTGATTCGACTGTGTATTCAGGATTTGCTTTTGGTATGGGACTTGAACGTATTACAATGCTCCGCTATGGGATTAAAGACTTGCGTATGTTTTATGAAAATGATATAAGATTTCTTAAACAATTTTAGACTATAAATAATTCTGGACTAGTAAATAATAGATTTAATTTGGAGGTAAAGACATGAATATTTCAATGAAATGGTTAAAACAATATGTGGAAATAGATGCAGATATTAATACTTACTGTGATGCTATGACAATGTCTGGTTCTAAGGTGGAAACTTATGAAGAACTTGGAGAAAATATTAGTGGTGTTGTAGTTGGGAAAATATTGAATATAGAAAAACATCCTGATGCAGATAAATTAGTTGTTACACAAGTTGACGTAGGAATCGAAACGGTTCAAATTGTGACAGGTGCAGATAATATAAGTGTTGGTGACTATATTCCTATTGCATTACCAGGAGCAAAACTTAGTGAAGGACTTAAAATCAAAAAAGGTAAACTTAGAGGTATTGAGTCAAATGGAATGATGTGTTCGGTAGAAGAACTTGGATTAAATAGAGAAGATTTTATTGAAGCACCTGAACATGGAATATACATATTTAATGAACCTAAAGAACTAGGTATTGATGCAAAACCATACTTTGGACTTGACGATATTATTGTAGAGTATGAAGTGACATCAAATAGACCTGATTGTTATTCAGTAATAGGTATCGCAAGAGAAGCAGCTGCAACTTTTGATAAGGAATTAAAATTACCAAAACCTGAATATAAAACTTATCCTGGAGCAATTGACAAATTTATGAAAGTATCAATTAAAAATGATAAGTTGTGTAGCCGCTTTGTTGGTAAAGTTATTACAGATGTAAATATTGAGGAATCACCAAAATGGCTAAAAGATAATCTTCGTGCTTGTGGTGTGAAACCAATTAATAACTTAGTAGATATAACTAATTTTATTATGATAGAAACTGGACAACCAATGCATGCGTATGATTTGGATTTAGTAGATTTTCCTGAGATAATTGTAAGAGCTGCTAGTAATGGTGAAGTGATTCAAACATTAGATGGAGAAGAAAGATCATTAGATGAATCGATGATTGTTATTGCAGATAGTGAAAAACCAATTGGTGTAGCCGGTATTATGGGTGGTGAATCTTCAAAAGTTTTTGAAACTACAAAAACTATTTTCTTTGAAGCCGCAACATTTAACGGTACTAGTGTTAGAAAAACATCTAAGAAACTTGGTCTAAGAACGGATGCATCTTCAAAGTTTGAAAAGCATCTTGATCCAAATTTAGCTATGTATGCAATGGAACGTGCATGTCAATTAATTGATATGTTAGGCGCAGGTAAGGTAATGGAGACTGGCATTGATGTTTACCCATGTGTAAGAGAAGCAAAAACAATCGCATATGATGTTGATGCAATTAATAAATTAGTAGGTACCAAAGTTTCAGAAGATGAAATGATTCGTATTTTTAATAGACTAGAACTTGAAGTCAATAAAGAAGATAAAACATTAGTTATACCTACGTTTAGACCTGATTTAAATGTTAATGCTGATTTGGCTGAAGAAGTAGCTAGGATGTATGGTTATGATAAAATCCCGGTTTCCTTAGCAACAGGAACACCAACAGTCGGCAAAAAAAATCATAAGCAAAAGATTACAGATATAACTAGAAGAATGATGGAAGCTTGTGGTGTTAGTGAAAGCATGACTTATTCTTTTGAAAGTCCAAAAGCTTACAATGCATTATCTATTGGAGAAGAACATCCCTTACATAAATATGTAACAATATCTAATCCACTTGGTGAAGATTTTAGTGTTATGAGAACTACAACAGTAAATGGGATTTTAAAAAGCTTAGCAACTAACTACAATCAGAGAAATGAAAATGTTCGTTTATATGAAATAGGAAAAACATACTTACCTAAAGAATTACCGCTTAAAGACTACCCTGTAGAGGGAGAATATTTAACTATTGCAATGTATGGAGATGTAGATTTCTTTGATGTAAAAGGTGTTCTTGAAACTTTATTTATACGCTTTGGTATGGTTGAAGACATAACTTATAATGGTGGTATTGATTTACCATTTTTACACCCAGGGAGAAAAGCAAGTGTATCATATAAAGAACAAGAACTTGGTTATCTTGGTGAAGTTCATCCAGACACTTTAGATAATTATAACATTGGAATAAGAAGCTACTTGGCAGTAATAAATATGAATGAATTAGTCAAAGTGGCAGCGATGACAAGAAGTTTTAAGCCTGTTCCAAAATATCCTAGTGTTAACAGGGACCTTGCATTACTTGCTAAACAAGATATAGCAGTTGGACAAATCGAATTTTATATTAAACAACGTGGCGGTAAAATTCTTGAAAGCTATCAGTTATTTGATGTGTATCAAGGTTCACAAATAAAAGAAGATTATAAGTCAGTTGCTTATTCGCTAACATTTAGAGCGGCAGACCACACATTAGATGAAGCAGAAGTTTCAAAAGCAGTAACTAAAATATTAAAAGGTTTAGAATTCGAATTAGGTGTTACGATTAGATCATAAAGGGTTATACTAACCCTTTTGAAGAACGCATTTTATATTGTTTAGGTGTAATACCTGTTGTTTTTTTGAAGATAGTTGTAAAGTAATTCTGATTATTGAATCCAACACTAATAGCAATGTCAAGAATACTGTGATTAGTTGTTTGTAATAGGTATTGGCTTTCTTTGATTCGTGTGTGGTTAACATAATCAGCAAAAGCAAGATTCATTTCTTTCTTGAATAAGGAAGAAAAGTAGTTAGGTGATAAATTAACATGTTCTGCAACTTCCTGTAAACGAATAGGTTCGGATAAGTGATTATGAACGTATCTAGATGCTTGTTTAATAACGCTTACATGTGTGGTTGCAGTTACGTGTAAAACACTATTGGTAAATTTAATAGTCATTTTTTCGAGTAAATCTAATAGTTCATCAAAGGTTGAGGAACTTTCGATTTTGTCAATATATTTATCTGCAAGAGTCAAACTATGATCTGGATCAACACCACCAGTAATAGCAGCTCTTGCAAGAAGGGTATTAAATACAATAGCGTTATTTTTTATTGAACTCAACTTATTAGAAGAGTGTAATGTAAGGTATTGTGTCTTTATTTGTTCATGGAATAATTCGCGTACCTGGTCGATATCTCCACTAGATACTTTTCCCATAAATAATCGTTCTAAATTATAGTTATGATTAGCAAGTTCAGGTTCTAAATGAAAGTCTAGATTAATTTCTTCATCAACGTTGTCGTTACGTTCATCCTTATGCTCAGTGAAATTAGTATTAAAATCTTGAGTATTATTAAGTAGAGCAACTATGGATTTTTTGATATAATAGATTCTAGAAATTGAAACAACTGGTATTTGTGCATAATCTGTTTTTAGAATGTTTCTTTGAGAAAAAGAAATATTCTTTAACTTTATTAGTTGATTAAGTTGATGTTCAGAAGGGAAATCAATAAATATTGGTCCAAGTAATAACGAACCATAAAAACCATGTTCATCTTTAAGCAATGATACGATATATGTAAAACTATAACTTGTTGAAAATAAATAAAAAGATGTAGTTTGATGTGCTGTTTGACTAAATGATAACTTATATTCATCAAGTATATCTTTATAGCTTAGAAATAAGTCATGATTAGATCCGTAACCATAAATTTTAGCATGATTCTTTCCAAGTATATTTACAGAAATGCCTGATAAAAAGTATATAGATTTTGCAATGTCAATTACACTGTCGTTTCTTAGAGTTGTACCTGATAGTAGATGTGAGAGATTATACATGAACATCACTCCTTTGCTTCGTGCAATGAAATAGTTCCAATCTAGGAAAAGCTTTATATATTATATTTTACCTTAAAATAATCTGTATGTATAGTTTTTCTACATTTTATATAGAAACTTTCGTAAAAAAATGATACAATTAGATTTGCTGAAAGGAGGAGATACATATATGAACGTTAAAGATTTTTATTTTGATCTTCCTGAAGAATTAATTGCACAAGAACCACTTAAAGAACGTAGTTCGTCAAGATTAATGGTTCTTGACTCAAAAGAAAAGAGTATTAAGCATAAAAAATTTATAAATCTTTTGGATTATTTAGATAAAGGAGACTGTCTTGTTCTTAACAATACAAGAGTATTACCTGCAAGACTAATTGGATTTAAGAAAGAAACTCATGGAAAAGTTGAGTTTTTATTGCTTAATAGAGAGAACAAAACAGATTGGGAAGTTATGGTTAAGCCAGGTAAAAAGGCTAAACCAGGTGCAATAGTTGAATTTGGGGATGGAATACTTTCTGCCAAGGTTTTAGAAATAATGCCAGGTGGAAATAGATTAGTTAGATTTGATTTTAAAGGCATTTTTGAAGAGATTTTAGATGAACTTGGCACCATGCCATTACCACCATACATTACAAAAACTTTAGAGGACCAGGAAAGATACCAGACGGTATATTCTAAACATAATGGTTCAGCTGCAGCTCCAACTGCAGGATTACATTTTACAAGCAAATTATTAGATCAAATTAAGAAAAAAGGTGTTGAAATTGCTTATGTGACTTTACATGTAGGTATTGGAACCTTTAGACCTGTAAAGGTTGATAATATTTTAGAACATGAAATGCATTCAGAGTACTGTTACATAACTAAAGAAGATGCAGCTATAGTTAACGAAACTAAAGAAAAAGGTAATAAAATTTTTGCTGTAGGAACAACAAGTCTTAGAACACTTGAGTCACTTGTTAATGATGATGGCATATTGATTGCTAATAAAATGTGGACGGATATTTTTATATATCCTGGATATACATTTAAAATAATAGATGGACTAGTTACTAACTTCCATTTGCCTGAATCTACTTTAATTATGTTAGTTTCTGCTATGGCAGGTAAAGAATTTGTTTTGACAGCATACAAAGAAGCTATTAAGGAAAGATATCGGTTTTTTAGCTTTGGAGATGCTATGATAATAATATAGACGAGGTGTTAGATGAAGAAAATTTTAGTAGAAGTACTTGATTATGTAAAGATAATATTAATAGCGTTAATAATTACCAATATTTTAAATGTTTTTGTATTTAGTTTATCACAAGTTAGGCAAAGTTCAATGGAACCAACATTAGTTGAAAAAGATCAATTAATAGTTGAGAAGTTGACTTATAGTTTCTCTGAACCTAAGACTGGAGATGTGATTGTATTTATTGATGAACTTGAGGTAGATAACTCAGTTAGTGGTAGATTTAAAAGATTATATGATGATATGTTTGCCAAAATCGATAAAAAAGAAGGTCATTTACGTTTAGTTAAAAGAATAATTGGTGTTCCAGGAGATGAAATTGAAATAAAAGATGGCTATGTTTATGTTAATGGACATAAACTAGATGAACCATATCTTGTTGTTGAAACAAGTGCAAAAGGTCTCCCGTATCCATTAGTGGTACCTGCTGATTGTTATTTTTGTTTAGGCGATAACAGAACTGTAAGTTATGACAGCCGAGACTTTGGCTGTGTTCCGATAGAAAAAATAGAGGGAAAAGTTTTATTTAGATTTTGGCCTTTTAGTAAATTTGGTATATTAGATTAAGATCATAACATATGACTAAGCTAGACGATCGCGCCTACTTGTAGGTGAGGAAAGTCCGAGCTCCATAGGGCAGGGTGCCAGATAACGTCTGGTGGAGGCGACTCTAAGGATAGTGCAACAGAAATAAACCGCCGTAAGGTAAGGGTGGAATGGCGAGGTAAGAGCTCACCGCCCCTTTGGTAACAAAGGGGGCATATGTAAACCCCACTTGGAGCAAGACAGTATGGAACTTATGCGGCTGCCCGCCGTGTTCCAGGTTTGTCGCTTGAACTTGTTGGTGACAGCAAGGCTAGATAGATGATCGTTCATGACAGAACTCGGCTTATCGGCTTAGTCATATATAATAATAACAAAAATCGTATTATATTGCACTTTTGTGCGTGTATACGGTTTTTTTGTACTAAAAGGAGTTTTGACACCTTAACCATACTAAAATATAGGAGTAATGATGCAAATGAATAATGAATTTTTTAGAGCAAGAGGATTTACATATGAGCAAGCAGGAGGAAATCCTGCAGGGATAGTTCTTAGTGCAGACAATTTAGATGAATCTAAAATGCTTGAGATTGCAAAAGAAATAGGTTATTCAGAAACAGCTTTTATTATGAAATCAAAGAATGCAGATTATAAAATGCGTTATTTTACCCCTTTATACGAAGTAGATTTATGCGGACATGCAACAGTAGCGGCATTTAATCTGCTTCGCGATATTAATAAGTTGACTCTTGGTAAGTATTTGATTGAAACAAAAGCTGGTGTTTTACGAGTGATTGTTAATGAAGATTGTGTTTATATGGAGCAAAAAACACCGGAATTTTATCAAGTATTAACCCCTGATGAAATAGCAAATTGTTTTGCTAGGTTTGATAAAACAGTTTTATCAGATATGCCAATACAAATTGTTTCAACTGGGCTTAAAGATATTATTGTTAAAGTGAACTCATTAGATGATTTGTTAGGACTTAGTCCGATATTTCCAATGATTACAAAGATTAGTAAACAAAAAGATGTAATAGGAATGCATGTTTTTTGCATTGAAAATAGTGAAGTATATACCAGAAACTTTGCACCGTTATATGGAATTAACGAAGAATCAGCAACAGGAACAGCAAATGGCGCATTAGCTTGCTATATTGTAGAAAATACAGGGATAATAAAGGATACTACGTTCACTATGAAACAAGGAATGAATATGAATTCCTTGTCTGAAATAGTAGTAAAAATTGGAATAAGTGCAGGGCAAATAACTTCTGTTTTTGTTGGCGGTAGTGGCACAAGTAAAATGCTTTAACTACATAGTATATTCTTATCTCCTACGTCCAACTAATCTTAAAACGAATATAAACATATTAATGAAATCAAGATATAATGTAAGTGCACCTGTTACAGCAATATTGCCTTCTAGAGAACCACCTGAGTTAACACTATATGCATATAAGGATTTCATTTTTTGCATATCATACGCAGTAAGACCTGCAAAGATAACGACTCCTACAAGACTAATAATATAAGACAATGCTCCGCTAGCAAGGAAAATGTTAACAATACTAGCTATAATAATACCAACAACTCCAAGAATCAAAAATGTTCTAAATGGAGATAAGTCAGTTTTAGTTACATACCCATAAAACGCCATTACAGCAAACATAGCGGATGTAATAAAGAAAGCAGTAAATACGGTTGATCCGGTGTATGCTAATAAGTAAGCGGACATGGTTAATCCATTTACAAATGAATATAGCATAAAAAGTGCGATGGTTGTTGCGTAACTGTATTTAAGTGCATTTTTGCTAAGAATAATAACCAATGCTATTTCGACAATAATCAATCCATAAAATGTAAAGTTATTACTAAATATCAAGTTAAGAATAACTTGTGAATTAACTACCATGTATGCAGTAATACCAGTTACTAATAATCCTGCAAACATCCACATAAAAACTTTTGATAAAAAGGAATTTAAACCTTCAACTGTTAATGTATTTTGTTCCATAATTTTTCTCCTAATCGTTGTTTGTTTTATTGATTTTAAACTGCTTATTAGTTAGTCTGAAATAATCAAGGTATAGATTGAAATCTATACCTTGATTATTGTACCCTATTGAAAGTAAGTAATCAATTAAAAATCAATTAAATTTTAGTTTATTATGATATAATTAGTAAGTAAAAAGCAATTATGGGTGGTGTTATAGTGAGTGTCAATAATAGTAAAGAAGCGCTGTATTATGAATCTAAGGACAAGTATGTATTATGTAAGCTATGTCCGCATAACTGCAAGATTAAAGAAAATGAAACAGGATTTTGTATGGTACGTAAGAATATTAAAGGTAAACTTTATAGTTTGAATTATGAACGAATAAGTTCTATTGCAATAGATCCAATTGAGAAGAAACCTTTGTATCATTTTAATAAAGGAACATCGATTTTATCAATAGGTAGTTTAGGATGTAATTTTAATTGTAAATTTTGTCAAAACTATTCTATAAGTAGAGAAATTGATTTTAGTAATGTAAGAAAATATAGTTCTGATGAAATAATAAAAATTGCTTTGGAAAATAAGCTGACAAGTATTGCCTATACTTATAATGAACCAACAGTGTTTTTTGAAATGGTGTTAGATACTTGTAAAGCGGCTAGGAAGCATAACATATCAAATGTATTGGTCACAAACGGCTATATTTCTAAAAACCCATTTGAAGAACTAGCACCGTATATTAATGCAATGAATATTGATGTTAAATCTTATGATGATGCGTTGTACTATGATATTTGTCACGGACATTTGATACCTGTGTTAAATACGATTAAAATTGCAAAAACACACAATATTCACATGGAATTGACATGCTTGATTGTTCCAACCTTGTTTGCTGACATTAAGTTGTGTGGTTCATTTTTTGAACAATTAGAAGCTGCTGCTGGAAATGTCGTTATACACCTTTCAAGATATTTTCCAAGGTATGAATACTTTGAACCATCTACTGATATTAATTGCATGTTACAAATACAGGCAGTTGCAAAGAAGTATTTTAGTTATGTGTATTTAGGTAATGTATAATTTAGACAATGCATTGTAGATTTACAAATTTGATTTAGGAGGTGCAATGTGAATATTAATGTATTTTTTATGCCCCATCCTCCGATAATACTAGATGCTATTGGTGGAGATGAAAGGGAAAAAGCTAGATGTACAATTGAGGGAATGATAATGCTTGGGAAGAAGGTTTCAAAAATCAAGCCAGAAACAATTGTTTTTATTACACCTCATGGCAATAGTTTTAGTAACGGTACTTGTATATTAGGAGATGAAGTATTAAAGGGCGATTTTGCTCAATTTGGACATAGTGAAATAAATTTTGAAAAAAAGGTAAATACGAAACTTAGCAATATGATTTACGATTGTTTTGAAGCACGAAATTTTATTTGCGTAATGATGGATAAACAATTAGCAGAGTCTTATAACATTAAAGCTAATCTAGATCACGGTGTCATGGTACCTATGTACTTCATTGATCAGTTTTATACAAACTATAATATAGTACACATCACTCCAGGGAACACACCTCTAGAAGAGAATTATTTTCTTGGGAAACTAGTCAAAGACATGGTTGATGAATATACAAATGAGAATCCAACGAAAATATTAATAGTTGCTTCAGGAGATCTATCCCATGCACTCTTAGATAGTGGACCGTATGCTTATAATGAAAACGGACATATGTTTGACAAAACAGTGAAAAATTCTATTATAAATAAGGAACCGTTAACATTACTACAGCTAAATCACAAATTTATCGAAGAAGCAGCTCAATGTGGGCTTAGATCATTTATAATGGGTTTTGGATATTTTGACGGTCTCAAATATGAATCAAAAGTTATAAGTTATGAAGGTCCGTTTGGGGTAGGCTACCTTACAGGATTTTTAGAATGCGCTAACGGAATTGTAAGTCACAGCTTGACTAATAACAGAGGTGAATTAAAAGGAAACACAGATTTATCACATATTGATACCATTCAGGGAATTATAAATAATCGTTATAATCAAAGGATAGTTAAAGAAGATGATTATATTAAGTTGGCAAGAAAGAGTATTGAACATTACGTACACCAACATACTAAATTTGATGTTAAAAAAGCAGAGCATCATGATGAAATATTTAGTAAAGGATTTTTGGATGAAGCAATGCATAAAAGAGCAGGAGCATTTATATCTATTCACAAGGAGGATAAGTTAAGAGGATGTATTGGGACAACAGAACCTACATCACCTAACCTTGTTGATGAAATTATATATAATGCTATTAGCGCATGTTCATCAGATCCGAGATTTCATCCGGTTGAAGTGGATGAACTAAAAGATTTGGAAATAAGTGTTGATATTCTAAGTCCTTATGAGTCAATTGATTCGATGAACGAACTTAATATTAATAAGTACGGAGTTATCGTTGAACAAGGTTTCAAAAGAGGATTGCTTTTGCCAAATCTTGATGGGATAAACAGTGTTGATGAGCAAGTATCCATTGCTAAACAAAAGGCAGGAATTGTAAGTGGTAAGATAAAATTGTATAGATTTGAAGTTGTAAGACATGAAATTGATTAAGATGTTTATACATAATTGAAACTTAGTTTTAACACCTTAACCATTGATAATATGTTATAATATTTACCTGAAGTAAGAAAATGATAAACATTTTAAGAGGGCCTTATGGAAAACTATACTTACATGAATATGTTGACAGGTTATAAAGACAGAGTACAACGTATATCTCTATTTGATATTTTTGCAATGTTAGATGTTAAACAGCTTAAAGATAGTAAAGGTAAGCCTATTGACTTTTTTGGTCTTGGGCTTCTTAGTTTGTTGTTCTTTTTTGAAAGTATGCTTCTTAGGGTCAAAAAAAGGGGCGTTCATGAATTAGCATTATTTCTTCAGGAAGCTACAGAAAACAAATTATATAAATCTTTAGATGAATACGAAAAATTAGCAAAAACTATTATAGAAATTTTCAGACCATCTAAAGGTAAACGTAATTTAAGAAAATTTTATAATTATGAAACAAAAGAATTAGATGAAGTATCATATGCAATTCTAAAGGCAGATGATTGGGATACAATTAAAAATGTTCAGTACTATTCACTTGATGAACAGGGATTAGAACTGATTTTTGCTACGAAGGAATATTTTAGTGAATTTCAGATATCTATTAGTCAGATGATGCTCCGTAAACAACTTGAAAAAGGCGAGTTTTTTGGTGCGCTTAGACAAGTAGATGAAATGCGAATTAGTGTTAACTCAATTAAAGATAGTATATATCGTATAAAACATGATATTCAAAGAAATATTACTTCAGAAGACACATATAGTAGATATAAAGAATTAATAAAAGATATTAATAATCGGTTAGCTAATGAACAAGATGAATTTGTTGAACTTAGTCACTTTATTAAGGAGACTAAGTCCTATATTGATATATCTACAGGACTTGATGATAAAGATCAAAAAGCTTTAGAATTATTAGTAAGAATAGATAATGAATTAGCACATGTTCATTATCTTCACTCTAGCTTACTGCATGAAAGTATAGAACTTAAAACAACAGCCCTTGATGCTGCAGCGGAATCATTATACTATGCAGGAATTACATCTTTTAATTTTGATAGTGAATTAGCAAGAAAAATTACTTCCATACCGATTCCATTAGAAGAAAGCAAAACAATTGTAAAGCCATACTTAAAACTTAAATCCTTTGAAACTTGGTCTCCTCTTGCTATATTTGCACCTCAGCAACGGGATGTAAGTAACAAAGATAAAAATAATCTGGTTTTTATTGAATCGATAGATGAACCAACGAAAGAACTACATTTAAGAAAGTTAGCTATGAAGGAAGTTTTTTATATCATTAGTCATGGATTTGATTTAGATGGAGTTATGGAAACGATTGATACGACAAACATAAGCACCTCAGGAAATAAAGAATTAATAGAGGATAAAAGTAATAATAAAGAATATGCATTAAAAATCAGCAATTTACAAAAGTTTGATGAACTTAAAAAATATATGGATACAAGAGAGTTTGCCCAGGCATGTATTATATTACATCAGATGTCTCCAATTGAAGTTAAAGAAATATTAGAACAAGATGAACATGTGTTACATGATGGAATTAAAGAATATTTTAGTGATGTAAAATATATTTATGCTAAAGAATTAGAAGCGATTATTGATCTTGGTGATAATTACGAAATAAGAGATGTAGCCATTTGGACAGGAGGTAAGTTATGAGTGAACAAATAGTTTCAAAAACCTTTAAATTATATGCAAAACTTCAATCTAATGGTAGAGTGGTTAGAGACAATGCTAAGATTTTCTATCAAGATGATCAAGTTAGAAGCTTACTAACTGAATTTGCAAAGGAAGTTGATTGTGGGCTTATTAGCGATCATGATTATCTATATATGATTCCTTTAACAACAAAGTCCGAATTTCACATGTCTAATGATCGAATAAAAAGAGAGTATTTTCCTAGTCGTGCACTTAATATGGATATTTATTTAATGTATGTAGCTATTATTGTTGTTGTTGGTGAGTTTTATGATAGTTATCAGAGAATGAAACCAACAAGGGATTTTATTACAATTAGTGATTGGATTAGAAGCCTAGATGAAAGAATTCAATCCTTAAAGCGATTTGATGATAATGAACTTGCTGTAAAAGAAGATTTATATGAATATCATTGGCGAGATATTATTAAAAATTGGGATGCAATGGATACTGTAAAAGAAGGTATTAGAAGGCATACGGCAAGAACTGTAAGTCGTTTAAGTTTCGTTAAAATTACAGCAAATTTTATGATAGCACAAGGACTTCTTATGGAAATAGGAGAAGAAGAATACCGGTTAACTGACAAAGGAATGGCTATTACAGAAAACTATTATATGGATTATGAATATAATCGTGGAGTCCTTGAATTTATATATGATTTTGAAGGGGAGGAATTATAATGCCGGCTATATCAAAAATTCGATTATGTAATATTATCTATGAAAATGGTGGCAAAAGATACAACGATCAGTTGTTTCATTTTGATGGACAAAATGCAGCTCTTCTACTTGAAAACGGTGGTGGTAAAACAGTATTTATACAAGCTGTTTTACAATGTATTATTCCACATATAAATATGGCAGATAGAAAGATTAAAGATACCCTTCACTTAGAACAAGGGCCTGCTCATATTGCAATAGAATGGATTCTAAATGAACAACCAAGAAGATATGCTCTAACTTGTGTAAGTCTGTTTCAGGAAAATAGTCAGTTGAATTCTCTTAAATACACATATGAATATAGTGGTACTGATGATAATAGAATTGAAGATTTACCTTTTAAAATGGAGATTTCAAGAGATGTACATAGGCCTGCAACACGAGGTGAAATAAGTGAATACTATCAGCGAATGGCTAAAACTAATCCATATTCAAAGGTGTTTACAACAATTCATGATTACGGAAAACACCTTGAAACAAAATTCAAAATAATACCTTCAGAATGGCGTAAAGTAGCTGTTATTAATAGTGCAGAAGGTAATGTAGACGAATACTTCAACAGATGTAAAACAACAGAACAATTGTTAAATAATTTGCTGATTCCTGTTGTTGAAGAGGCAATAGAAGGTGAAAATTCATCAGAATTTGCAAAGACATTTGAAAAACAAAGAGACCATTTTAAGAAAAATAGAATTTTGCATGATAAAATAGAGCAAAGTAAAGGTATTAAAGAAAAAATTGATGAGTATGTAAGTATTTATAAGAAGTATGATGCTAAACTTAACGATACAAAAAAGATTAAAGCAAAAGCAAGAAAAGTTACTGAAATAATGGAAGATCAACTTTTAGAAGTTGAAAAGGGAAGAATTCAGATAGAAGTTGATAGAGCCCAAATTATAGAACAACAAAAAGCTTATGACAATCAAAAATTATCTTATCAAATATTAGTTGCAGATAATAAAATGGATTTAAAAGCTAAAGATATAGAAAGTGTTATGTCAAGACTAGATCAAGTTAGGAAACGAAAAGAAAAAGCTGGCAAAAGAAGACAAAACATACAAATATCAAAAATAAATAGGCTTAGTGAAGACTTAGGAAACGAACTTAAAAGATTGAATATTGAACTAGAAAATGAAGAAAAAACACTTCCAACAGGGGACATAAAAATTCAATTAGCTGAAAATAGTGCTAATATAAAAGGTCACTTTGAATATGAACTAGAAAAGATAAAGTTAGAGAAGAAGAAACGTATTACGGAAATAACGCAAATAAATAATGAAATTACTAATATCAACGATACTTCTAGTCTTGTTGAAACAAAAGAATTAAAGGCGAAAGAACAAGTTATTAAAACAGAAACTAAAATAGAGTACTGTAAAGCAGAAATGGATGATATATATGATAGCCTATTCGAATCACAAATTGGCTGTTCCGTTGATGATTATTTGTCAAAATGGACTTATGAATTTGAGAATATTAATCAGGAATTAATTAAACTTGGTAATGAAAAGTTAGATTTAACTAGTGCTAGGGATAGTCTTAATAAAGATATAAAACTAGAAGAAGAAAAACTTGAATCACTGATTGTAGAAAACAAGTCAATAGCTAAAGAAAGAACAAGCAATACAGTTATTATAGAAGATTTGATTACTCGAATTAATAATGAGGGTATTAAGATATCAAATAAAGATTTAATATATACGAAAGAAAAATCATTAAAGATTCTTCTCAAAGAAAAATTAGATTACTATAATGATAAGAGAGAGTCACTTATAAACAATGAACTTATGTTTATGACTAAAAACATGATGAAAGATGTCATGCATCCTTCGATAATTAATGTAATAAATAAAATAAAAGAAGAAATTGAATATGTTAGCCTTGGACAAGATTATCTTTTTCAATTAGCAGATTCTTCTAATCTATCTAAGAAACAGTTACTAGAAAAGTATCCATTTTTTGCTATGACACTAATTACAAATCGACAAAGCAAGGTTAAATTAGTGGAAAAACTTCACACATTAACTAAGCAGATCGAAGTTCCTATATTTGTTATGACAATTGAAGAAATTTCAAATATTATTAAAAATGATGATGAATTAATGGAAAATTTATTTATGGATAATGCGGTTATTCCAAGTTTGTGGAATGATAGCTTAACAGATGGATATCTGTTAAGTCATAATGAATCAATTATTGAATCCCTTGAAGCAGTTAGAAAAGAACGAAAACTAATTGATAATCGATGGGCGATAATAGGTAGTCTAAGCATAGAAGTGAATAATTTTTTTGATAAGAACTCATATGAAATGTATCAAAAAATGGAGCATAAAGAAGTTGGAAATAGTAAGGAAATTGATGGCTTTTCTATAAGTATTAAAGATTTAAATATAAAAATAGCTAATATTGATGAAGAATTCAATGAACTAATTATAGAAGAAAATCAAAAAGTTGTTGAAAGAGAAAAGCTAAGTAATAAAATTCATATGGCAACAATGCATGAAGCTGCATACATTAAATATCTAGGACTTAGAGAAGAAGAAGAAAAATTACGAAGTCAAGTTAGTGACCATATATATGAAAGAAAAGAATTAGAATATAAATTTAACAAACATATGGAAGATAAAGACAAGGTTTCTGAAAGTCTTAAAGAATTTGATTTTGAATCAAGAAGGATATTAGATTATCCATTATACAAAGAAGTTAATGAATTTGATGCGATATGTGCTAATAAAGATATTAATTTATTAATTAATGAAAGAGATTCATTAGTTGCTAAGTTATCAGGATTAAGTGTTTCAAGAGAAATTATTGCGCTTAGAATAGGTGAACAATCAAAGCTTTACTCTCATTATACTAGTCAATTAATTAGATTAAAAAAGGAAGCAACTTATAATATTGAGAGTATAGATATATTTTATGATAATGAAGAAGACGATCTATTTGATGAAATTATTAGCTTGAAAAATGATGTTAAGGAACTTGAAACTGAACAAAAAAAAGAAGAGAAAGCAAGATGGGCATTTGAAACTGAGAAAAACTTACTTATAAATGACTTAAAAGTTAGCGATATGAAAATGTATGATTTTGCTTGCGATTTAGCTTATGTCCCAACAAGAATTAAAGTGTTTGAGGCCACAATCAAAGACATTAAACGTAAAATACATCATTTAGAAAAAGAATTTGGAGCAAAGCTTGCAAGATATAATAATCTTATAACCCAACTTCGAATTAAGGATGGTACATATAATTTTTTAGGAGAAGAAAGCGGTAAACTTTCTAAGAAGGAAAAAGAGAGACTTAAAGTGAGTCCGGATAATTTTATCAATGATTTATTTAGAGAATTAGCTATGCATGCCGGAATTTTAAAGGCGTTACAATTTGATGTTACAAAAAGTAAAGAAAAGGTTGTTAATTATTGTCGTGATCACGTTGATGATTTTAGGCTAAAAGAAGCGATAACAAATGGTTTGATGGAAAAAACAGACTATAATGAACTCCTTATATATCAAGAACGAATGACAGATATAATAAATAGGACAATACAATTAGCTAATGATGATAAGAGAGAAAGTGATACTGAGATTATTACATTTTTAAGTCATTTATTAACCTATGTAAAGTCAGTAATACATGAGCTTTCAATTTTACAAAAGAAGACTATGATTGAGCTTGAGAGTGGTAATAAACAAATATTTGTATTTGATATACCAAAATACAAGGATGAAGATGCAAAAGAACAATTACGATTATATATTGATGAAATGATTGAACTTTTTGAAGAGGAAGGTGAATTAGATGAAGACTCTATTCGCCGTTTAATTGAGGAAAGACTTAGTGTTAAAAATTTAATTGGTGTTATTTTAAGTCATATTCCAATAAAAATCAAATGTCGCAAGGTAACTAATGATTTGAAAATCAACAGAGCACCTATGAGCTGGGAACACTCAAATAAATGGTCAGGTGGCGAAAAATGGTCTAAAAATATGACTTTATTTCTTGGAATACTTAACTATTTGGCTGAGAAGAAACAGCATTTGTCGGCTAATCAAAAACGTAATAGAACGGTTATTCTTGATAATCCATTTGGTAAGGCTTCAAGTAAGCATGTTCTTGACCCGGTTTTCTTTATTGCTGAAAACTTAGGTTTTCAAATAATTGCATTAACAGCCCATGCAGAAGGACAGTTTATTGCTGATTATTTTCCAGTTGTTTATTCCTTACGTTTAAGAGATACGATTAAACAAAACAAATCACTAATGACAAGTGAAAGGGTGCTTAATTATACATATCTTAAAGAAAAAGCACCTGCAAGTATAGCAAGATTACAAGAAGCTAAACAGTTAGATCTTTTTCTATACTAGCTTTATTGCATATGATATACTACTAGAAGATATTTGATTGACATTCAATACCAAACAAGAATCAGGAGGCATTTAATGAAAGAAGTACATAATAAAAGTATAGATAAAATTATTAGTAATTTAGATACAAATATAGAAAATGGACTTTCAACTTTACAAGTAGTCAAATTGACTAATAAGTACGGAGAAAATATTTTAATTAGTAAAAAGGGCAAAAATCTTGCCATGATGATATTTGATCAGTTCAAAGATTTTATGATTATTTTATTGATTGTTGCTGCGGCTTTGTCAATATATTTGGATGAAAAAATAGAAGGATTTGTAATATTAGGTATTGTTATTTTAAATGCTGCACTTGGTGCATACCAAGAAAACAAAGCTTCAAATGCATTAGAAGCACTTAAGAGTATGGCTGCTCCAAAAGCTAAAGTCATACGTGATGGAAGTATTAAAGAAATTTCATCAAAAGAAATAGTTCCAGGTGATGTGATTGTACTTGAGGCAGGAGATTATGTACCTGCAGACCTTAGACTATTTGAGAGTATAAATTTAAGAATTGATGAATCTGCTCTAACGGGAGAATCAGTTGCAGTTGATAAAGATGCAAAAGCTAAAAACATCGATTTAAAAGCAGCCTTAGGCGATCGTATTAATTGTGGATTTATGAGTACAATAGTAACATATGGTCGAGGCAAAGGTATCGTTGTTGGAACAGGAATGGATACTGAAATCGGTCATATTGCATCTATGTTAAATGAAACGGAAGATACATTAACACCGTTACAAATAAAGATAGACAAATTTGGTAAACAATTAGGAATTATATGTATTGCTGTATGTATAGTAATATTTGGACTAGGTGCAATGCGCGGGGAAGATTGGTTTGAATTGTTTATGACCGCTGTTTCACTTGCAGTAGCAGCAATTCCTGAAGGATTGCCTGCAGTTGTAACTGTTGTTCTTTCAATGGGAATGCAGAAAATGATTAAACGTAATGTGATTATGAAAAGTCTTAGTGCCGTTGAAACATTAGGTAGTACTTCAACGATTTGTACAGATAAAACAGGTACGTTGACACAAAACAAAATGACAGTTCTTACAACTTTTGACGGTGTTGATGAATGGAATGTATCAGGAACAGGATACGGCTTCACAGGAGAGTTAACTAATCTAGAAGGTAAAGATACAGTTTCTTTAACTAAGATGTTACAGGTTGCAACTCTTTGTAATGATGCTGATATTAAAGAAGGAGAAGTTATTGGAGATCCAACTGAAGGTGCATTAATTGTTCTTGCAGCTAAAGGGAACTTAGATAAAGAAAACCTTAATAAGCAATATCCAAGATTAAGAGAGTTTCCTTTTGATTCTGATAGAAAATTAATGTCAACATTACATCAAATAGATGGTGAGTATTTAATGTTAACAAAAGGTGCGCCAGATATTATACTAAACCGTGCATCAAAAATTATGTTTAATAATGAATTAGTTGAATTGACTGATTATATGAAAGAAGTTATCAGTAATAAAAACCTTGAATATGCAGAAAATGCAATGCGTGTATTAGGTTATGCGTATAAAGTAGTATCTGCCGATGCTAAACTTGAAGATGAAGAAACAGAACTTGTTTTTGCAGGCCTTTCAGGAATGATAGATCCACCAAGAGAAGAAGCGAAGAAAGCGGTAGCCTTATGTAAGGAAGCAGGTATAAGAGTTGTTATGATTACCGGTGACCATATTACAACAGCAAGTGCTATTGCTACTGAAATTGGTATTTTAGATAAAGAATCTAAAGCATTAGAAGGTGCAAAAATTAATGATTATACAGATGAAGAGCTTAGAGAAGTAGTTAAAACGGTAAATGTATTTGCAAGAGTATCTCCTGAACATAAAGTTAAAATAGTTTCTGCAATTAAAGATACTGGTGATGTGGTTGCAATGACAGGAGATGGTGTAAACGATGCACCTGCCCTAAAAAAAGCTGATATTGGTATTGCAATGGGAATCACAGGAACAGATGTATCAAAAGAAGCTGCAGATATGATTTTGACAGATGATAACTTTGCTAGCATTGTTCATGCAGTTGAAGAAGGAAGAATTATTTATTCTAATATTCGTAAATTTGTTGGATTCTTATTATCATGTAATATTGGAGAAATACTTGTTATATTCTTAGCAATATTATTTAAATGGCCAGTGCCATTATTACCAATTCAACTATTATGGGTTAACTTAATAACAGATTCATTCCCAGCATTTGCTCTTGGACTTGAAGAAGGTGAAGCGGGAGTTATGAAACATAAACCAAGAGATAAAGATGAGCCAATTATTGATAAACCAATGATGATTACCTTAGCACTTCAATCAGTGGGTTTAACTATAGCAGTTCTTACAGCATATCGTATAGGATATATGGATTCATTAGAACTTGCAAGAACATTAGCCTTTACAACATTGATTATTGGAGAATTACTTAGAGCGTATTCATCAAGAACTGAAAATAAATCAATATTTGAAATAAATATATTTAGTAATAAGTTTCTTAATTATTCAGTATTTGGGGCAAGTGCATTGTTGTTAGTTATTATATATGTTCCGTTTTTTAGCAATATATTTGAGGTTCAAGCATTAACAATTTCACAATTAGCGATATCCTTAGGACTTGGATTGATACCGTTGATTTTTAGTGAAATTTCAAAGAAATTTAAGTTTAGAACATTTAGTAATGTGAAGTGACAGATAAAAAGG
>JAOZKH010000144.1 GCA_029935405.1 Vallitaleaceae bacterium
AAATGACTATAATGGTGAAATTGTTAAGGAACAGATTATTGCGTATTTTACAGGTGGATCTGATAACAATTTGTTTAATCACATGTATAGCTTAGATGGTGGTATAACATGGTCACCAAGTTCGTCAGTAATTATTGGTAATGAAGGTTCAACTACAGTTATGTATAGAACAATGGATCAAGCAGGAAATATTAGTGATTCTATCGAAGAAGTAGTTATTATAGACAAAACTGCACCAACTAAGCCAGTTGTCTCAGGTTTTTATACTGATGACTCTTCAACATATAGTGTTGGAACAGAGACAAATCGTGATGTAACAGTAATCTTTAATGAATCTAGTGATTTAAATAGTATTAGTTATGAATACAGCGTGGATAATGGCAATAACTGGCAAGTTGGATACCAAGTAGAGTTTAGCGGAACAGGTACACATAAGGTTATTGGAAGAACAAAGGATTCTATAGGAAATATTAGTGAAGTTACAGACAGTTACATGGTTATCATTGATCAAACAGATCCTGTTGAACCAACTATAGAGCTAAAAACAGCAGCTCAAGAAGCATATAATTCTAATGACTGGTCCAATGAAAATATTATTGTGTCATTAATTCCTAGTCAATCAGGAGAATTTGTGAGCTATAGTATAGATGGTGCTCCTTACATTATTGGCGCTAGCTTTGAGGTAGTTAAGGAAGGGACAACAACAATAAACGTTAAATCTATCGATAATGTTGGTAATGAAAGCAGTGTTAGTAGTGTTACCATTCAAATTGATAAAGTAAAACCTTCAGTGGATATTATAGGTGATGGGGATATATGGTTAGATGTCAATAATCCAGTTGCATATACAGATGCAGGAGTTAATAATACCGCAGATGCATTAAGTGGTCTAGATGGTGTTCCTGCATTTACAACAAATGTTGACCCTAATTTAGTAGGTGTATATCAAGGTATATGGACGGTTAAAGATTTGGCTAATAATGAAACCATATTAGTTAGAAATATCCGCGTAGTAGATCCAGTTGTTCCAACGATAACAATGACTAATGTAACTAGTTCTAAGACCTATACAGGCTATACTTGGACTGGAGAAGATGTAGATTTTGTTATCAGCCATTTAGGCAGTGGAATAAGTGACATATCTTATAGTTATAGTACTGATGGCGGTATAACATGGATAAATAGTAGTATAGGTAGAATATCTGAAAGTGGAACAACTGAGTTGACTTATAGAGTTGAGTATAACGATGGTTCAGCAAAGTTAGCCCAAGAAAACATAGGTATATCAGTTGATAAAGAAGGACCTACGTCACCTAAAGTTAAACTATTAACTGCAGATGGTGAGTATTATGAAGAAGGAGTACCTGTAAGTGAATTTGTATCATACCTAATGAGTGAATCAATCGATAGCAGTGGATCCGTTGTTTATGAAGTAAGTGAAGATGGTGGAGTGACATGGGTTGCCACTGATCGAGGTGAAGTTACTACTGAGGGTACAACTACGTTAAAATTTAGAGCACTTGATCAATTTGGTAATAGTAGTCAAGTACAGACCGTTATTATAATTATTGATACAACAGGACCGATCAATCCTACATTAGAACTTGTAAATGCTTCTGGTGTGTATACATCTGGTTCTATTAGTAATGAAGACATAAGTGGTTCAATTGTATTGAAAGGTGATGCAACTAAAGGTCATTATAGTTTGGATAATGGAGTAACTTGGCAAGAGGGACTTAGTTTTACACTTTCACAAGAAGGTCAAAATACTGTTAATTATAAAAGTGAAGATATTCTTGGTAACTTTAGTGAAGTACTAGAAGTTATTGTTAGTATTGATACAACAAAACCTTTAGCGAAAATTGTAATAATTGATAATAATGGTGAGCTATATACGAGTGACCGTGTTTCAAATACAGATTTACAGTTTACTATTTTTGAAGAAGAGGAAGGTTTAAGTTATAGCTATAGCTTAAATAATGTTGACTGGATTGAAGCTAATAAAGGTACTATTAGTAATGATGGAATAACAACAATCTATTACTACAGTGAAGATCAAGCTAATAATAGAAGTATTACAAAGAGTGAAGTTGTTAAAATTGATAAAACTAAACCGACTAAACCAACGGTGACATTTAGCGATGGTTTATACAGTGCGGGTAATTGGACTAAAGAAAATGTTGATTTTACTTTAAGTAATTCAATTGACGAAAGTGATGTTTTATATAGTTTTAGCATTGATGGTGGTACATCATGGATAGAATCGGCAACAGGTACTATCTCAACTGAAGGAGATTACATTCTTAAGCACAGAGCTATTGATAGTGCTGGGAATGTAAGTGATATAGGAGAAATATCTATTAAAGTAGATAAAACAAGTCCTAATATTGCACCTGAGATTAGTTTGAAAACAAGTGACAATGAAAGCTATGTGTCAGGTTCATGGTCAAGATATGATGTGTCTTTTGAGATTGGTAGCAGTGAAGATAGTTTAACTGATGTTTCTTATGAATATAGTTATGATGGTATTAGTTTTGCATCAGGATCTAATGGAACAGTAATAAGTGAAGGAACCACAACTGTTAGTTATCGCTCCGTAGATGAAGTAGGCAACCGAAGTGGTATTAAAACGGTTACAATAAAAATTGATAAAGAAAAACCTTCATTATCATTAGAAGGTTCTAACCCATACTATACTTATGTAACTGATAAGGCGACCTTAGATAGTGAACTTGATAAGTTTATTGTTGCTGACGTAATAAGTGGTATAGCAAGTGCGTCTTATAGTGATAATTCAATAGCGGATACAGCAGGGACTTATGTTGTAACATATAACGTTGTTGATCAAGCAGGTAATATGAATACGTTATCAAGAATTATAAAAATACTTGATAGTACTTCACCAGCTATTTATATGAGCTTAGAAGATGGAACTGACTATTCAGGAGTTCTATGGACTAATCAAAGTGTATCTTTCGAAATCGATGAAGTTGCAGATAGTGGTGAGTTACCAACTTATTCATATTCAATAAACAATGGCACAATAATTAATGACCATAATGCAACAATAAGTACTGATGGTACATATATTGTGACATACGGTGTGACTTATGAAGACGTAGATCCATTAATAACTTATAAAAAAACTGCAACAATAAGAATTGATAAAACAGCTCCAACTATGCCGATGCTAGATTTAATCGATAGTGATGGAAATACTTATAATAGTAATGAAGTATCAGAAAAGGATATAACGTTTACTATTAATGGTTCAGAAGAAGGACTTAAGTATTTTTATAGTTTAGATGATGGTATTACATGGACTGAATCAAACAATGGACAAATAACTAAAAGTGGTTCAACGAACTTAAATGTTAAAGTAGTTGATAAAGCAGGTAACGAAAGTGCTAAAAAGCAAATAACAATCAAAATATCTCGAGAAGGTGAGTCACGAGTATTTATTGATATGCAAGCTGATGGAAACGAATATTCAGAAGGTGGATGGGTGAACAGTAATGTTCAGTTTAATATTATTAAAGCTCCAAGTGAAACGAGAACAATGACTTATGAATACTCTTTCGATGGAGGTACTACTTGGGTTAAATCTTCAACTGGAATAATTTCTGAAGAAGGTAAAACAAGTATTATGGCTAGAGGTAAGTTTGAAGACAATACCTATACAGGTATAAGCTCTGTCATTATTTCTATTGATCGTGCAGCACCAATAATTAATATAATTGGTTCACCAGTAATGGCAATTGAACAATTCACCCCTTATATTGAGCTTGGTGCTAGTGCTTTTGACATTAATAGTGGTGTTAATGGATCTGTTAGTATGAATGGTGATGTTAATACAGAGGTTCTTGGTACGTATACTGTTACATATAGCGCAATAGATTATGCAGGTAATAATGGTGATACATATTCTAGGACAATACATGTTGTACCAGCTGTTAGTGTTGATACTGATTTAGATGGTTTATTTGATGATATTGACCCAGATGATGATAATGATGGTATTCTAGATATTCATGATGGTTTTCCTCTTGATGACACTAAGTCTGGGATTGATAGTGATGGAGATGGCGAAGATGATGCTGTAGATACAGATGATGATAATGACGGTGTTTTAGATACAGAAGATGATTATCCAACCGATGCAAATAAAGCTACTATTGACGGTGTAGACACAGATGGTGATGGTGTTGAAGACTTATTAGATATAGAACCAAACAATGCTAACTTATCAGGCTTAGATACAGATGGTGATACGATAGATAATGCTATTGACCCAGATGACGATAATGATGGAATTAATGACAATTATGATCAATACCCAACAGATGAAACACGTTCTGGTTTAGATACAGACGAAGATGGAATCGACGATGCAATAGACACGGATGATGACAATGATGGTGTTTTAGATGTAGATGATTCATATCCTAATAATTCTAATAGAAGTAATGGTACAGATAGCGACGGAGATGGAGTTGATGATGACATTGATAGTGCACCAACAGATGCATCTATATCAGGTAAAGATAGTGATATAGATGGCATTGATGACGCTATTGATCCAGATGATGATAATGATGGAATAGATGATATTAATGATCAATATCCAACAGATTCTTCAAGGTCAGGAGTAGATACAGATGGAGATGGCATTGATGACTCAATAGATTTAGATGATGATAATGATGGCATTAACGATGAAGATGATAGTGCGCCTAAAGATGATCAAATCAGTTCAGGAGTAGATACAGATAATGATGGGGTAGATGATACATTTGATATAAGCCCAAATGATCCTTTAGTTACAGGTGTGGATACGGATGGTGATGGCCAAGATGATGCCGTGGACTTAGATGATGATAATGATGGTATTAGTGATAATAATGATATTGCACCATTAGATAATCAAATATCAGGTATTGACTATGACAATGATGGCATTGATGATGTCATAGATGCAGATGATGATAATGACGGATATTTAGATATTGAAGATCGTTATCCTAATGATGATACTCTATCAGGAGTAGATAGTGATAGAGATGGAAACGATGATATTATTGATCCAGATGATGATAATGATGGTGTTTTAGATCCAGATGATAATTTTCCTCAAAATGCTAATAAATCAAGTGGTACAGACACCGATGGAGATGGTATTGATGATGAATTTGATACTTCTATTAATGATGCTTCTATTTCAGGAGTAGATACAGATGGAGATGGTATTGATGATGCTGTAGATATAGACGATGATGGAGATGGAGTTATTGATACAGATGATAATTATCCATTAGATAATACGCTTTCAGGAGTGGATACAGATGGAGATGGAACAGATGATGCAGTAGATACAGATGATGATAATGATGGTATATTAGATATAGCAGATAGTAATCCTACCGATCCTAATGTTAGTAGTAGTGGAGTAGATAGTGATGGCGATGGAGTTAACGACGATATTGACCCAGCACCAAGTGATCCAAATGTATCAGGTATTGATAATGATGGTGATGGTATTGATG
>JAOZKH010000006.1:0-11821 GCA_029935405.1 Vallitaleaceae bacterium
AAGTTTTTTTCTATTATGTATTGTATTTACGTTAGGTTAGGGTGTGAACAGTAACCTAAACTGTCATTGAGAAATTTCGATTATTTTTCAAGCCATGCAAATCCATTTTTTTTCATAAATTCAAAGTAATCTGAATTTGTCATTGCTCCTTCTAACTCATCATAAAACAATCCAAATGAATATTGATAAAAGTCAAATCCGCCTGATTTTTTAACATACTCAACACTTTTATCTGCGAACTTTTCTCCATGCATTCTTTTACTGTTTTTCCAATATTCTTCTAGTCTTTTATCTGTGATTTTCATTTGCTTATTATTATAACGCTCTTTAAAACTAGCTTTTAATTCATTCTCTGTTTGATCTTTGTACTTTTCATTGTGAATAATTATTTCTTTTTTATACTTCTTATGTTTTACTAACTTTGATTTAGGATGCCCTAGACATACCAACATTGCTGGCACAACATATTCTGGTATATCTAACAAATCTTTTATTTCAGGTAAAAATTCTACCACATTACCAATAAATACTGACTTTAATCCCATGGATTCAGCTGCAATACAAACATTTTGAGATACTATTCCTATTTCAACTAAAGACATCCAAAAATCCATCATATTATCAGTAGCATTAAAAGGAGTAACTTCTAGTTCTGTCATTCTTTTTATTCGTCTCCAATCAATACAAAACAATAAGTTAACAGGCGCTTTTGCCACATAATTTTGATCTCTGCTTAGTTTAGCTAGCTCTTTTTTTGTTGCTTGATTTTCGATTTTTATTATAGAATATGGTTGAAAGTCCCCACCTGTTGGTGCTTGCAGACCAGCTTCCATTACTGCATCAAAAAGTTCTAAATCTATTTTATCTTCCGTAAAATTTCTACAACTTACTCGTTCATGAAGAATCCGTAATGTTTCGTTATCATAATTCATATGCTTATTCTCCTACTTTTGTACTATATCCATATTTAATAAGTGACAAGACGCATAATGCTCTGAATCAACATGTTGCATCTCAGGGGATTTCTCTTTACATAACTTAAATTTCTCTGGACATCTTGTTTGAAATCTACAACCAGATGGTAGATTAATAGCACTTGGAACTGAACCTTCCAGTGTAAATAATTCATCAATCTTATTTGTAGTTAATTTTGGAATAGCGTTAAACAATGCTATTGTATATGGATGTTTAGGATTGACAAATATATCATCTGCACTTCCTATCTCTACTATTTTACCTAAGTACATTACAATTATCTTGTCTGACATACTATGAACAACACTTAAATCATGAGAAATCAATATATAAGTCAACTCTAATTCTTTTCTTAATTTTTCTAATAACTTTAAAATTCTTTCTTGAGAAATAACATCAATAGATGACGTTGGTTCATCTAATACAACAAGTTCCGGTTTAACTGATAATGCACGCGAAATAGCTATTCTTTGTCTTTCACCGCCACTAAACTCATGAGGATATCTAAACACCCCTTCCTCAGGCAATCCAACCATAGTCATAAGCTTTTTCACTTTTTCTAAATATTTTTCATAATTTAGATTTTCATGAACTTTTAAAGGTTCACCAATAATATCTTTAACAAGTAATCTTGGATTTAACGACCAAAATGGATCTTGAAATACTATTTGAATATTTTTTCTAGTTTTTCTTAATTCCTTTTGTGACATTTTAAACATATTTTTACCATTAAATAAAACTTCACCTGAAGTAGGTCTATGCAGATTTAATATTGTATTTACTAACGTTGATTTTCCACAACCAGATTCTCCAACAATCCCTAGAACTTCACCTTTTCTTATCTTAAGTTCAATACCATCTACCGCTTTAATCCATGCTACGGTTTTCTGAAAAAATCCATCTTTTATAGGGAAGTACTTTTTTAACAACTCAACTTCAAGAATAAGTTTGTTATTATTTTCTTTTTCCCTATTACCTATTTTTTCTTTAGTTACTGACTCTAACAGAATTTTTGTATACTCCTCTATTGGGTTGTCAATAACATCTCTTGTTTTTCCTGATTCAATAATCTTACCATTTTTTAATATTCCAATTTCATCACATGCTACTGATACTAGTCCTAGATTATTAGCAATAAATAATATTGTAACATTTAGTTCATTTTGAAGTTCTTTTATTAATTTTAATATTCCTGCTTGAATTGTAACATCAAGATTTCTAGTCGGTTCGTCAGCAATAAAAAATTCTGCACCACATGATAACGCCATTGCTATTATAACTCTTTGTCTTTGTCCACCACTTAATTGATGAGGATATTTTTTCATTGCATTATCTGCATCAGGTAAATTCACTTTTCCTAACATCTCAATTGCAATAGGTAATGCCCTTTTCTTACTAACATTTTGATTCTTTATAATAACATTAATTATCTGCTGCCCAATTGTATAAACCGGATTTAAAGTTGACATTGGATCTTGAAATATCATAGCAATTTTATTACCACGAATATCCCTTATCTTGTTTTCAGGCATAATTACAAGATTTTCTCCTTCGAGAAGAATTTCTCCACTCACAATTTCTCCAGGTGGTGTTGCAAGTAATTTAAGTATAGTAAGAGCAAGTACTGTTTTCCCCGCTCCACTTTCTCCAACGAGCCCATAAGACATACCCTTTTTTATTATCAAATTATCAATATCCAAAACATTTTTAGTTCCTTCAAATGTCTTATAATTTACTTTTAGATTTTTTATTTCAAAATAATTAGACACTTTTCACTCTCCTATAGCTTTCTAGTTTTAGGGTCTAGAACTTCTCTAAGTCCATCACCTAATAAATTAAATACTAAAACTGTCATAAAAATAAACAATCCTGGAAACACACTATACCACCACGCATTCATAAAGTACGTTCGACTTGTACTAATCATAAGTCCCCATTCTGGAAGAGGTGGCTGTGCCCCTAGTCCGAGAAAACTTAAAGAAGCAATCGTAAGAATAACACCACCAATATCCATTGATGCCTGTACGATAATGGGAGAAATACAATTAGGTATTATATGCATAAATACAATTTTGATATGTGGAGTACCTATTGCTTCTGCCGCTTTAACAAATGGTCTTTCTTTAATTGAAACAGCTTGTCCACGCATAAGCCTTGCATACCAAGGCCACCACGTTATTGCTATTGCAATCATCGCATTTGTCAAATTCGGTCCCATAAATGCAGCTATTGTTATTGCTAGAAGAAGTGGAGGGAAACTTAGAAACAAATCTGTAAATCTCATGAGGAGTTCATCCACAATTCCTCCTGAAGCACCTGCAATTGCGCCTAAAGGAACCCCTATTATAATTGCAAGCCCAACAGCTAATAAAGCTGTTCGCATAGATATTCTAGTTCCATATAAAACACGACTAAATATATCTCTTCCTAACTCGTCTGTTCCAAATAAATGTTCAGCAGAAGGTGCCATCAACTTTTCTTCAGGATTATTTTCATTCATTATTTGTTCTGGATAAGGAACAATTAATGGCGCTAGAAGAGCAATTGCTACCAACAATCCAACAATAAGTAATGCAAATCTTGTCAAATAGTTTCGATTTAGTAAATGTAAAGATATTTTTAATTCTCTTATTCTCGGTCGTATCGTATTTACAATCAAATTGTTATATGACATTTTGTTTCTCCTTTTATAAACGTACTCTAGGATCAAGGGCAATTACTATATCAGCTATAAGGTTCAAAACAACATAGGCTATAGTTGAGAAAATTGTAACACCCATAATTGCAGGATAATCTAAACTAGTAACAGATATGGCAATATAACTTCCAATCCCTGGCCAACTATATATAGCTTCAATTAAAAATGTATTTACTAATGAGTATCCAATTGCAAGCGTTACCACCGTTATTGTGGGTCCTAATGAATTCTTAACAGCATATCTCCAAACAACCAATCTATTTGGTAGTCCATAAGATTTTGCAGCTACAATATACTCTTCATTCAAGATTTCTAGCAAAGCAGACCTAGTCATTCGTGCAACCAATCCAATTGGGTAAAGAGCTATAGTTATACCTGGTAAAACCATGTGTAGCAACGCATCTTTTAAGACAGGCCAATTAGCCGATATAAGACAATCAAAGATTAAAAATCCAGTTATATCTGGAACTTGATAAATTAGTTCTGTCTTTATTCCTAACTGTCCACCTAAAGGCAGAATTTTTAATGAACTATAAAATATAAGTTGTAAGAATAATGCAACCCAAAAAACAGGTAAAGATACAGCACCAATACTTGTAAATCTACTAAAATGATCTAATAGTTTATCCTTTTTAATAGCTGAAGCCACTCCTAAAGGTATTCCTATGAATATCGCCGCAATAGTAGAAATAATAACCAATTCAATTGTTGGAGGTAAATATGTTTTTAATTCTTCAATGACTGGTTGGCGACTTCTTAAAGACTTACCAAGATTGCCTCTAAATATATCTTCTATATATTTTCCAAATTGAATATATACAGGTTTATCTAATCCAAGTTCAATAGTTGCCTGTTCTAATTGTTCAGCTGTTGCCCTTGCACCCACCCATTTTTGAGCAGGATCTGAAGGTACAACTCTTGTAATAATAAATGTGACAAGTATAACAAAAAAAAGTACAACAACTCCAAACAAAAGTCTTTTTATTATAAATGATTTCATTAACGTCCCCTTCCTTTATAATTTATTTAACTAAAAGGCAACCTTATGATTACCTTTTAGTTAAATTTATTAAGTTAGATAAATTGTTAGAGTATTAAAACTACATAGTAGAATTAGAAAAACTTAGTTTTAACACCTTAACTATAAATTTAATTCTCTGGATAACATTCGTTAAAGAATATAACTCCTTCATATGCTGGATTTGCTTTTAATCCTTTAAACTCTTTTGAAGTTGCATAAACTTTAATGCTATCATATATAAATATAGATGGAGCTTCTTCTATTACTAATTTATTCGCTTCAATATATTTTTCTTCTGCTAATTCTCTATCTGAAGTTGATAATTCATCTGCAGCATCTGTCAATTCATCAAATATAGGATCTGACCAATATGATAAATTCCAATATATTTCATCTTGTGAATGGTATAGATTATAAAACCAACTTGATGGTAGTGCATTTTCTGGCCACCAATTCATTGCGAACATATCTTGTCTATCTTCAGGATTTGTTGCTTTTGCCATTTCAAAATAGCTATCCCATGGCATGCCTCTTATTTCTAATTCAATATTAAGTTTTTTAAGCTCTGCTTTATATAATTCACCAGTTTTTTTCTGGATTTCATCACCTGATGAATAATTATAAGATAAAGTAAATCCATCTTCACTTATTCCTGCTTCATCTAATAGTACTTGTGCCTTATCTAGGTCAAATTTGTACTGTGGTAAATCTTCGCTATACCCAATAATACCTGCTGGAATAACGCCCTTGCTTTGTACTCCATAATTACCTGCTGCATACTTGATTACATCTTCATATGGAAATGCATAAGAAAGTGCTTGTCTTACTCTAACATCATTTAGTGGCTCAACTTCTGTATTTAAGTGAATGGCTGCATTTGTAAATGAATCTGAAGTGATAATAGTAATATTATCTTTCTTCCTCATAGCCTCAATATCTTCTGCTGGTAAGTAGGTAGTTATTTGAGCTTCCCCACTTTCAACCAATTGTCTTCTTGAAGATACTTCTGAAACTTTGCGAATTATAACTTTATCATAAAACTGCTCATTCCAACCTCCCCAATATTCATCAAATTTCTTTAAAACAACTTCTTCTCCCATTTTTGCACTATCCACGATATATGGACCACTTCCAGCTTCATTCCCTTGTGAAAACCATTCCTCATCATTGTTAGTTACTGCATCTGGAGACATTATAAATGCACCATAAGAAGATGAAGAAATAATATCTATTGGTGAAGGATACATAAGAATAAACTTAACACTATATTCGTCAACTACTATTATTTCTTGAACTGCACCCCAAATATAAGCAGCACCCATGTTTCTCTCCATTGTACGGTCGATAGAAAACTTAACCGCTTCCGCATTAACATCTGTTCCATCGTGAAATTTCATATCTTTTCGAATATTAAAAACCCATTCCATTCCATCCTCTGAAACTTTATAGCTTTCTGCAATTAAAGGTTCTATGTCCCCTGTTTCTGAGTTAAATCTCGTTAATGTCTCATATACATTATGATATATAATAATTTCATTAGATGTTCCCACACTAGGGTCCCAATCTAAAACTGGTTCTGAATCATAAGCGTAAAATGCAATGGTAGGTAACTCACTAGTATCTACGTCATTAGAACCATTATTATTGCATCCTGAAAGTAGAAATATAGATATTAGTGTCAAAAAAATTAAAGTCAATGTCTTTCTTGATCCTTTTGTTTTTAAATTACTCATTTTTTCCTCCTTGTGATTTGTAATTATTTTATACCCATCTAACTCTTCCAATAGCAGGTAGATAATCAATGTCAAATCCAAATCTTCTTGGCCCAAATGCTTCTAATCCCTTAATAGTTTTAAACACTTCAGGTGCCGGATAGATAACAACCGCAATATTCATATTTTTTTTATAATTTGGGTTTGTAATAGGTTCATTTGTATCTGTATCTATTACACATATCAAATCAGGTAAAGAGACAAATACTTCTTCATTTATCCAAGACATTAGATTTTCATTTTTAAACCAAACTTTTAAATAGTCACCACTTGAGTTTTGATTACCATTAGCTGTAAATGAACCAATTGTAAATCCATCTATTGTCTGCCATATGAAATCATCTATAACACCTACAAAAGCAACTACTCCTCCTGCAGCTTTAGCAATTTCATATGCCACATTCGCCTTTGCTGCTTTTGCTTCTCTATATCTAATTCCTAAGTTTAATGCTTTTGTCAGTGTTCCTGAAATAATTGAGTTTTTCAATATTTTCATCTCCAGTGCATGATCAACTGCCGCTACATCATTCTTACTTACCATGGCAAGAGCTCTTAAAATATCTTCTGCTCGAGCATCATCTTTAATATTTTCAAATATTGCTACTTCTCCAAATTCATTAGATGCAACAATTGGCGACGCTGGCAAACCATTAATGTAATACGTTGAATTAGTCACTTCAGGAACTGCTCTTCCTGCAATATCAGCATCAAGTATATATCCATTTTTCATTGCAGCAACATACATAGGAACAGCAGTATTAGATCCTCCGGTTTCACAAGCAATTGTTCCAAATATTTTCTTACCTATATATTCTTCAATTCTATTTACAGCTTTAAGTATAGGTTCTTCAGCGCTTTTAGGTAGCCCCTTATATCTCATGATTTCACCTTCTGGAATTTCTGATATTGCACCAAGATAATACGGTGTAACAATGATCGCTTCATCAGGTACTTCATCAACACCAATCATTATAAATTCCTTATTAAGTGCTATTGCTTCGTTAATTAATTCTAGCCCTTCTGATATTTCTCCTCCTCCTCCTGTGCCTAGAATAGTACATCCCATAAGCATGTCGTTCATATCTTGTTTCGTTAAAATCTTCATTCAGACACTCCTTATTTTATATTCTGTTTTTATTGTATCATGGTTTTAATTGTATATTTTTCAAACAAAAAACTAACACGTTGTATAATTAACAACGTGTTAGTAGTTTTCTAATATTTCATCAGCCTTAATTGCTAATGATAACTGTACGTAAAACATAATATTTCTCTCTTGAAGCCCTAGAATTTCTTTGATTTTATTCAGCCGATAGCGTACTGTGTTAATATGAAGAAATAGCTTTTCAGCAGTTTTTTTTAAATCTCCATCATTAATAATATACTGCTGTGCGGTTTCAATTAATTGAACATTATTTTTTTTTTCGTATTCTATTAGCGGGGTCATTATTTCATCTCTGAATTTTCTTAACCTTGTATCAGATTTAAGTTGAAAAAGTAATTTATATACTCCAAGGTTTTTGTAATACACAATTGATTTTTTCATACTCTTTGATGAAGCATGGGCAATTAAAGCTTCATTGATACAATTATTCAGAGTCCCTATGTTTTTGTACAAGTCACTAATTCCAACTTGATACTGTGCTATTGTTTTATTAATAACTTTTAATATTTTACCTATTAATTCTTTTTCATTGATTTCAATAATATTATCAAAAGTTATAATTAATAGGTATCCTTCCCGGTATTTTGACATCAACCAATGAGGCTGAAACCCAATTTTTTCTTTAAAAATATCAACAGCTACCTTTGTTGGTTTACTAATATTAGTAAAGTATAATACAAAGTAATATTCTCTAAAGCTATTATTTAACATTTTCGCCATTTTTCTGGTTTCGATTTCTGATTTTTCGGATAATACAAAAGTTTCTATCATATTTTCAAAATATATTTCATCTTTTTGTCTTATGATTTCTTGAAATATCCGTGAAATTATAAATGCATAAGGAACAGATTCTGAAAACAGTATTAATGGTAATTTATTTTCATTGCAAAAGTCTTTGATTTCATCAGAAAAATCTGTGAAGAATGCATCACTAACACCTAATCCACTACAACCTTCTTTTTTTAATTGTTCTAACATATCTAATATCTCTTCTGGTCTATCTTTATATGCGTATAGCCCAGAAATATAAAAATCATGTTCTTGTGTTTCAATAATTTTTTCTAAAACAACTGGCATTTCAATTACACTAACATTTTCGACTATATTTGTTAATCCATCTTTACCTGCAAGAATTTTAGTATCACCTAAAATATCATGTGCTAACACTTCACTTATACTTATTCCCATAGCATACCTCAGTTTTTATATTATTTTAACTCGTATGTTTTGTTGAATAATTCACTTTCCGACTCGATTTTATTACTTCCACCAACTACACAAAGATTATCTTCAAGGAATATCTTCTGATACATTTCAACATGAGATTTAAGCATTTCAGTATTAGTATCTAGTATTTCATGTCTATTCGTTATTATATCTTCATGATTTACTTCCGAGTGATATAGTGCTATCATTTTCTCATTTTCAAGTGATGGCGTTAATGGTTGGTCTAACGGACTGATTGTACCAATAATATACTTTGTTAATTCTCTTTCACTTAAATTGATATTTTCTACAAATTTATCTAGTCCTTTATAATTTTTAATCGTTTCTCCTAAATTCGGGTCACGATATGATACAAAGTACATAGAGCCATTTCGCGCAACGCCAGAGAACGCTCCGTAAGCACCTCCCTTAATACGAACATTATTCCATAAGTAATCAAGATTAATAATTGTATTAAGTACCTTCATCGATCCGTGATAATCAAATCCATGTTTAGAAAAATCTCCGACCATAGCAACATATTGAACATCACTTGTCGTTTTAAAACCTTCATTTCTAGGTTTTAATAGTTCTGCTTTAGCTGTAGAACTTGTATTATCAATATATGGAAGCCTGTATACAAATTGTTCCGTCGTACGTTTAACATCATTTTTATGTTCCTCTGCCGATGTAACTGCAATTGTTAATCTATCAGAAGAAATAATATCACTTAACATTTTTTTCATCATAATACCTAAATCCAATAGATCAGTATCAGATTTGTTTTGCCATAAGCTAATTTCTTCATAAAATTCAATTCCGCGAAGTTTCTCTTTATAGCTCGCTGAAGGACTAATATAACTTTGCGCTCTAAGTAACGCAGTTGAATGTCCACTTGTATATATGCTCATTTGCATTCTTGACTTAAACTCGTTAATTAATTCTCTGATTCTTGCAACATCACTAAAGTCAGTGTTAGTTAATATTTCGTTGAATATTTCATATAAATTTATTAACTTCGGAACAAAACATTTACCAGTTATTTCAAGTTTTGGTATGAAATATTTATTAGAAGATTTATGTTCATATACAGCTAGCGATATATGAACACCACCTGTTTCACCATTAATCTCATCTGCTAATTCTGAATAATGAAATTTACCTGTACTTATTTTAATTAACATCCTATTTAGTAGTGAAAGAATTCCAAGTTGATTTTCATCAATAAAACCGACATCAAAAGATGCCTTAACATATGCAATATTAGTAGCATTAGCTTTATGATATAAAAACCTAGTATCTTTAATCATTTCAGTCTTATATAAAAACTTCTTTTTATCTCTTGAAATATCACTAAGTTGTAACAATGGCAACTTTTCTAGATTTTCTTTTGTTTCGGGAGCTTCTTGAAATGCTATGAGTTCTTTATTGTGTTTAATAAGCTCAATTCGATCTTCACTTGTTAAAGTATCACTAAAAGACTTTAATCTATTTGTCACAATTTTGTCTTTATTAGTATTAAAATTTATATCAGGAACTAAAGTTAATAATACTTTATGCTTATTATTAATAAAGTATTTAGTAATTAATGATTGTAACAATCCATTTTTAGTCGCTTCTTTAGCTTTTATAAATATTTCATCATAATTAAAGTTTATAAAAGGATTTTCATCATACAACCATGTCTCCATTACTTTTATTGCATAAATAATTCCTTTTGGATATTGACCAAAATCTGCTTCTTTTGTTTTGAACTCAAATTTACTAATAGCTGATTGAACTTTTTTGTAATCAAATCCTGTTTCACTTAACTTTTCTAATTCTTTATTAATAATAGTAATGAATTTATCCTTATCTGTAAGTTTACAATTCTTTGCAATAATCGAAAACGTTCCTTGTCTTATACTGCCATCATATGTGCAAAAAACATCTTCACCAATACCTTCTTTGATAATAGCTTCTTTAATGACCGCTCCTGGAGCATCAATCATTAGATATTCTAATATATCAAAGCCTATTCCTTCAAGAATATTTTTAGATTCACTTAATAATACATTGTATGATAGATAATGTTTATTATCCAAATTTTTATCTTCTGATGCAGGATAAGAAACTTCTACTTCTCTTTCTTTCTCATATTGTTTAACTAGTGGAATCATAGAATCAACTTTCTTATAATCGAATTCACCTAAATATCCACTATCTAAGTAAGCAAGTTCTTTATCTATGTCAATATCTCCATAATAAAATATAAAACTATTAGATGGATGATAATATTTAGTATGAAAGTCTAGAAAATTTTCATATGATAAATCTGTGATTGCCATAGGGTCTCCACCTGATTCATATGAATATGGATGATTTTCAAACATTTCCTGTTGGATTTTACGATATAAAATCTGTTCAGGCGATGAAAAAACACCTTTCATTTCATTATAAACAACACCTTTGTAGGAAACTTCTCCTTCTTGTTCTAATAATTCATAATGCCATCCTTCTTGTTCAAAAGTTAATTTATTATTATAAATATCAGGAAAAAACACTGCATCCATATAAACATCAACAAGGTTATGAAAATCTTTATCATTAATACTCGCAACCGGATACATCGTTTTATCTGAGTATGTAATTGCATTTAAAAAAGTATTTAGAGATCCTTTTGCTAATTCGATAAACGGATCTTTAATAGGGTATTTTCTAGAACCACATAAAACCGTATGTTCTAATATATGTGGAAGTCCAGTATTATCAGAAGGTGGTGTTCTAAAACCTATTGAAAAGGTTTTATTCTCATCTTCTGTCTTAATAAAACATACTCTAGCTTTAGTTTTATTATGTTCATATATATATCCTATTCCTTGTAATTCTTCTAAATGTTTTTCTTCTAGTAATTTATATGCCATTTTATTTCTCCCTATTTATTATTTAATATTCATTATTCATTATTCATTATTCATTATTCATTATTCATTATTCATTATTCA
>JAOZKH010000006.1:11921-19782 GCA_029935405.1 Vallitaleaceae bacterium
ATTCATTATTCATTATTCATTATTCATTATTCATTATTCATTATTCATTATTCATTATTCATATGATTTTCTCTTAAATAAGCGTATTAAGTATAGGCAAATATTTTTCTGGTTCTGGTAAAATAAACTTACCAACTACTTGCCCTTTTTGATTTTTAACATACATCATGTAGTTTTCCATGGTTAAAAGAAACAAACCGATACTTGCTTTAGGTTCACTTAGCTCAAAAGCAAACCCCTCATAGGTGTTAAAATCAAACTCTAGGTCACCCGCAAATGGTCTGCTAGGTTCGAAGTATAGACGGTTTGGTAGTATAACAATATTTCCAATATTCATGTCTAATAATTTCTTATGAGACATACATGGAATAAATACACCATTTTCTTCTCTATCTATTAGTTCTTGTGATCTTTTAAGTCCTTTAACTGCTGAAATTCTTCCTATATAGAATAACACAACCGTTGCAAGCACACCTCTGAAAAATCCTGTGGCTAATCCTTCTGAACCAATAGGGTCAGATAGATCACCTATTCCAAAATTCGTTGCAATAATGCCAAGTATATATGCTAAAACAATTGCTATTATCAATAATAATATTGGGAATCTCCCAAATGTTTTATATATTGATCTTTCTAACTCTTCTAATTCTACAAATGATTTCATAAAAACCTTACATGCTAAATATACAAAGTTTTAATATTTAATATGTTTACCTTTCTAAATTTACTTATGACAACTTAATTAATTATTCTTAAAGCATAAATATATTCTAGAAGTTAGACATGAAAAAGTCAAGGAAAGTTTCCTTAAATAAATCTTTAAATAGAAAAAAAGACCTTACAGTCTTTTTTTCATTGATGAGGGGAGTATAAATAATTAATAAGGGTTATAGTCTAGTCATTAATGTGCTGGCGCACTAGAAGGGATGACTAGCTATGCATTTAATTTACCACATATTTCCAAATATAACAAGTACTTTTTTGATCTTTTTATATTTTTTTAATGCCTAAAGTGTCGCATTCCTGTAAATACCATTGTAATTCCGTATTTATTACAAGCATCAATTGATTCTTGATCTTTAATAGAACCACCTGGTTGAATAATACATTTTATTCCTACTAATGCTGCAGCTTCAACACAATCTGCAAATGGGAAGAAAGCATCTGAAGCAAGCGATGCTCCTATTAATACTTTTTCACCTAGTGCTTCTATCGCATGCTCAATAGCTTGATTACAAGCCCATATACGGTTAACTTGTCCAGGTCCAACTCCTAATGATTGCATATTTTTTCCAATAGCAATACCATTAGATTTCACATATTTAACTATTTTCCATGCAAACTTCATATCATCTAATTCTTCCTTTGAAGGCTGACGTTTTGTAACCACCTTTAGTTCCCCATTAAATAGTTTTGAATCAATAGTTTGAACCAACAAACCACCTGATACTTTCTTAAGATCATAGGCTGTTTCTGATTGTTTAACCTCTATATCCTTAAGTTTTAAAATTCTAATATTTTTTTTCCTTTTTAATATATTAAACGCTTTATCTGAAAAAGAAGGAGCAATAATTATTTCAATAAAAATCTTACTAATTTCTTCTGCAGTTTTTTCATCCACTTCTCTATTTGCAACAACAATTCCACCAAAAATCGACTTCGGATCAGATGTGTATGCTTTTATATATGCTTCATATATATTCTCTCCACTTCCAACACCACAAGGATTCGCATGTTTACATGCAACAACTGATGGTTCGGAAAATTCTTTTGACAATTCAAGCGCTCCATTTGTATCATTTATATTGTTAAAACTCAAAGCTTTTCCATGTAATTGTATTGCATTTGTTAAAAATCCTTTTGTATTATCTATTTCTTTATAAAAAGCAGCTTTTTGATGTGGATTTTCACCATATCTCATATCTTGTACTTTTTCATAAGTCATTGTAATAGTTTCAGGTAACTCTTCTGCTTTTCTTTCTTTCCTCATATAATTAGCAATCATTGTATCATATGACGCCGTATGTTCAAATACTTTTGAACTAAGATAGAAGTTAGTTTTTATAGAAACTTTTTTATTTTCTTTTAATTCAGTAAGTACAATTTCATAATCTGTAGGATCGATAATAGCAGATACATCCTGATAATTCTTAGCTGCACTTCTAAGCATTGTAGGTCCTCCAATGTCTATGTTTTCAATAGCCTCTTCAAGTTTGACATCTTTTTTTAGAATCGTTTCTTTAAAAGGATAGAGATTTACAATAACTATATCAATTGGTGTTATCTCATGCTCTTTTATTTGAGCCATATGTTTATCGCTACTACGCTTAGCTAGGATACCGGCATGAATATGTGGATCAAGAGTCTTAACTCTACCATCTAAGCATTCAGGAAATCCTGTTACTTCACTAATTCCAATAACTTTAACCCCTTCGGCTTGAAGTTTTATTTTTGTCCCTCCAGTTGATACGATTTCAATTCCTAAACTGACTAATTCCTTTGCAAATTCAACAATACCTGTTTTGTCTGACACACTAATTAATGCTCGCATAATACTCCTTAACCTTTCCTTAAACAAAAAGACCGCCTGAGCAAAAGATCATCAGTCTTTCGCCCAGGCGGTCGGCATTAATTTATCTGTACTTCCTATGGGTAATCCCATTTATCCGCCAGTCATACAGATTTTTTTGTTTCATAAATAGTTAAGGTGTAAAAGGTATTTTATTAACCTTTTACACTCTAACTACAGGTAATTTATAGTTTATAATAATTTATGATCTTCAATAACTTATATTTGTATTTACATCAAAATATACTTTAATATAAATGCGGCTGTAATAGCATACATAATAGGATGTACTTCCTTTGCTTTACCTGTAGCAGCATTGATAATCGTATATGAAATAACACCAAATGCAATACCTTCTGATATTGAATAAGTAATTGGCATTGCCAACATTGTTAAGAATGCAGGAACACCTACTCTTGCATCACTAAAGTCAATCTTAGTTACACTACCCATCATGTAGAATCCAACAACTATTAATGCAGGTGCTGTAGCAAATGCAGGAATAGCCATAAATATTGGTGAAAATGGTAATGCTAATGCAAATAATATTGCAACAACAATTGCTGTCAAACCTGTTCTACCACCATCAGCAACTCCAGCTGCACTTTCAACGTATGTAGTTGTAGTTGAAGTACCTAAGCATGCTCCTGCAGTAGTAGCAACTGCATCAGCTAATAATGCTTGTTTTGCTTTAGGTAATTTACCTTCTGAATCTAAATAACCGGCTTTTTCTGAAACTCCGATTAATGTTCCTAATGTATCAAATAAATCAACAAATAAGAAAGCAAACACAATTACCCAAAAGTCGAAGTTAGCTAATGCACCAAATTCAAACTTCATAAATACTGGGCTAATACTTGGAATTGGTTGCATAATACTTCCAGGAATAACTGAGAATAAACCTGCCTCAGGAATGGGTTCATACCATCCAATCAATTCTGCTAAGATTGCAAGTCCCCAAGTTAAAACGATACCTATTAATATAGATCCTTTAACTTTTTTAACAACTAAAATCGAAGTGACTATAATTCCTATTAATGCAAGAACAACACTAGGTTGTGTCATGTTGCTAGTTACTGTAACAAGCGTAGCTCCGTCAACAACAATTCCTGCTCCTTGAAATCCAATAAATGCAATAAACAAACCAATACCTGCACTAACTGCATATTTAAGCGTTAAAGGAATTGCATTAAATAATGCTTCTCTAACATTTACAAATGTAAGAATAATAAAAATAATACCTTCAATGAAAACTGCTGTTAAAGCCGCTTTCCATCCAAATCCGTTATCTGCAAGTACTACAGAAAAGATAAAGAATGCGTTAAGTCCCATACCCGGTGCTAGTGCAAATGGATAATTTGCTAATAATGCCATTAATACAGTACCAATGATAGCAGCTAAGATAGTCGCTACAAAAACTCCGCCCCAGTCCATTGCTAAACCATCAGGCAAACCAAGTCCTACACCTGCTAACATGTTCGGATTAACAACAATGATGTATGCCATCGTCATAAAAGTAGCAAATCCGGCAAAAATCTCTGTTCTTACATTGGTTTTATTTTCCTTCAGTTTAAAAAGTGTTTCTAACATATAATACCCCTTTCGTGTTCGTGATGTTTCACATTATAAAGGTCTAAAACATTGAAATCTTCCCAAGAAATACAATGCTTACTTAATTAGTATATAAAGAAACACATAGCGTGTCAACTAATATTAATTTTTTTACTCTTTAGTCGTTTATCTGCTATTTCACCAACAATTATATAAGCCGTTGATAGTAGCGGTATTCCAATTAATATTCCCATTATACCAAATAAACTGTTTCCAACAACAACTGCAACAATAATCCAAAAACCAGAAAGTCCCATAGAAGAACCAACAACTCTTGGATATATTAGATTTGCTTCAATTTGTTGTAATATACTTACGTACAGTATAAACCATAATGCGCTTACCGGATTGACCATTAACAGTAAAAGCACTGAAGGTACAGCCCCGATATATGGTCCAAATAAAGGTATGATATTAGTCAATCCTACAAGAACGCTAATTAGTAGTGCGTATTCAAATCTGAAAATTAGCATACCAATATAACATAAAATTCCTAGAACCAAAGCTTCAATAAGTTGACCACGTATAAAGTGTTCAAAAGAATTATCCATTATTTTTAGATATTTTACAAAAGGTGTATTAAATTTAGAAGGTGTAAATGCATATAACACTTTTCTAAAAGTTCTCATAATGCTTTCTTTACTAAGAAGTATATACACTGCCATTACTGTACTTAAAATCGCATTGAATATTCCTGAAACAAATTCACTTGCATAAGCCACTATTGCACCTGCAATATTTGATACTAATTCTAAAACAGTTGCAATTAAGCCTTCCCACACTTTTTGAATTTGTATAACAATCTCGTCACTAATATTTAATCTATCAAATTGTTCTGTTGCATATTTGCCAATACCTTCAGCAAATTCCGGAAGTTGTTCAATTAATTGTTTAACACTATTTGCTAATTGTGGTATTGCAAAAGAAAAAATAAGTGTAAACAATATAACTCCAATTATAAGTGTAATTAGAAAAGCAAATATTCTACGTAATTTTGGAGAAAGTTTTTTTATAGGTATTAAGAGTTTTTCTACACTTTTCATTGGAATATTAACAATATATGCAATAATGAATCCTGCAGTGATTGGTGATAATATTTTCAATAACGTCTGCAAAAAATCTAATGTACTCTTAAAATTATCTAGCAAATGGTACACAATAATTCCAACTGTAATAAATCCTGTAATTACTATAAATTTTTTTATTTCTTCTTTTGTAAACATTTATTCTCCTAATCTTTTCTTATTACTATTTTTCTTATTACTATTTTTTTGTTTTTACTAATTCTCTTCTGATTTTACAAAGCCAAAAGTATTATCTTCAATATTAAAGTTATAAATTTCAGTGCTAAAAGAACCAATTATTCCTATATACAACACATTTTCATCTACATATAAAACTTCGACTCCACCTTTTGAAACAGAAGGTTTTACTGGTAATTCTACAAGTTCTTCAACTTTATTAGTAGTAGCATCTAACGCTAATACCATATCATTAGTAAAAAGATAAACTATATCACCTATATTCGTTCCGTAATATACCGGACCACTAACAATCTCCGTCATATATTTTCTATCTAAATCCAAAATACCAAAGTAACCATTAGAACCTTCGCCATAAGGTTCCCAAAAATGCGTTTCCACATAAAGGTCTTTTCCTTGAATCAAAACAGGATAAAAGTCATAATTCTGATCTCCTGAATACATTCTTGCTTCCTCACCGTTTTCTCGATTTACTCTCCTAATTGTTGTATTATGTTCAAGCATTATATTTCCATCATTATCTTCTTCTACACCATCTGTTTCTTCTTCATACTGATATTCTTGATAATATGTATATGTTTCATTTTCATATAAAACTCTTTGTATCTCTGTTGGTTCATATAAAGTTGTCTTAGTATTTATTAAACCATTTTCATTTATATATGGATTCAACTCATGAATTATACTCCATTTATTATTAGCACCATAAAGTGTATAGATATAGCTTAAATCATTAATCCATCCCTCTTCATCAGGCTGTCCCCATATATATGAAAAGATATCAGGTTCAACATTAAACGTCATACGAACTTTCTTAATATGTTCACCTGTCTGCTCAATAACTTCAGTATTAGTTACATTATATTCAAGTATACTTGTATCAACATCACTGTGTTTAAGGTAATTTTTGAGAATTTCATTGGCACTATTTAATTCAACTGTTGTACCATCACTTTCAAAGGATAGATAAATTTCAAGACTTTCTCTATCTTCACCGTAAGAAACCGAATCAAGAATATCATTTATTAATACTATCTTACATTCTTTAACTATCATACCCTTGTGAATGCCTGTATAACCAATTTTTGTGGTTTCGTATGCATTACCCATATCATCAATAACAAAAAAACTAGTCGTTGATTCGTCAGCTATTACTAAATCAGATATGATTTCTTCAATAATGTTTTCATCTTCCTTTAATGCCTCTTCTAATTCCCTTGTAGGATTTGCTTCATAAAGTTGTTTATTACATCCTGTCATCAAAATAATTACTGAAAAGATTACAATTAATATTTTTTTCATTATCTCACCTATTATCCTTTATCTATATAAATATTATGTTTATTGTTTAAAGTGTCAAAATTACATATAGTGGTAGAATTAGAGAAACTTAGTTTTGACACCTTAACCATCATTTCCCTATTATCCATTATACTTATAAAAACACATAAAGGGAAGAACTTTCCTAATAGTACAAGAAATTTCTCCCTTAAATATATTATATTTATTTTTACTAATATTATTTTATTTCCAATAGTTGGTTAAAGTGTTAAAACTTAGTTTTGACACCTTAACCATAGTTTTATTTAATAAAACATGAAACAACTACCACTTACCAACTTAGCTTCTCTTTTTATTTCTGAACAAATATCACATACTTCAATATAATTAAGTTCAGGAACATCAGCTATATTAACGCCTGCAATACTTATGCCCATTATTGGGAATTCTCTAAACACGCCTTCTCTGTCTTTAGATATAATTAGTCCTCTTTTTACATCTGTTTCATTATAGTAATCAAGAACAGAGCGATCAAATTCTTCTATAATTTCTTTAACAATTTCACTCATATATTTACTATCTAGAATAACCACAAAATCATCTCCCCCAATATTACCAACAAAGTAATCTTGTATGTTATTTCTTTGTCCAACGTGGGTCAAAATTTCCGCTGTTTTTATCAAAACTTCATCGCCTTTAACAAAACCATATTTATCGTTATAGGCTTTAAAATTATCTAAATCAACATATAAAATACTACGTTGTTTTCTGTCTATTATTGAATTTTGCAAATATTTTTTAATAGTATTATTACCTGGTAATCCTGTTAATGGATTAGCGTCCCTTGCTAATAAATTTTGAGCTTTTAATTCATTTTTCAACTTAACTAGCACTCTATTTTGTTCTATAATTTCTTTAGTCTGTTGTTTCACAAGACGTTTTATTTTATTTTCTTCATTAATATCATAAATTGAAGCAATCAAACACATATGCTTATTAAATTCAATTCTTTCAATTAAAACAAGAGATAAGAATTTCTCTCCATTTATATCCACATGCATCCACGGAAATTCATACCATCCATCTTTCATTGCTTTATTATTATTAATGACTACTTGATCTACAGATAATATGCCAT
>JAOZKH010000006.1:19882-33175 GCA_029935405.1 Vallitaleaceae bacterium
TGCCATACTTCTCATTCCCTTCAAAATTCATGCCCCTTCTTACAGTTACCTTTTTTCACAATTACCCCTTATTACAACATTACATAACTGTTTCCACCATTTGATTTTGCTTGATACATAGCAACATCACTTGTTTTAACATAGTCTGCCAATGTTTTATGGCTTTTACTACTACATTTTGTAATACCAATACTAATTCCTATTTGATGCTCTTTTTTTTCATGAATTATTCTTCTATTTATTGATGTAATCATTCTATCTGCAATATTAAAAATTTCTTGATTATTTTCTGCATATACTAATAATACAAATTCGTCTCCACCATAACGAATTAATATATCATCTTTTCTTATTGCATTTCTTATTCGTTGACAGACTTTTCTAAGTACACTATCACCTTCCATATGTCCGTGTGTATCGTTTACAAATTTAAATCTATCTAAATCAGCAAACATTACATACATATTATCTGATTTAATACTATCAAAACCATCTTGATTAAATTCATTAAAATAAAATCTATTATGAAGCCCTGTTAATTGATCAATCATAGCACTAATAGCTAATATTTCGTTTTGTCGTATAACTTTTAATAACCCAATAATTACTATAGCTCCCATACCAAAAACAGCATTTAACATAGCCACCGGCATGTATGAAACAGCACTCCCTAATATTTGATTAACTAAAGCACTAATAAAATTAATAAATACTATTGTAAATATTATCTTTGCTATTGTATCCCCTCGGTAATAGTTTGCAACCAAACCAATGAATATAATGAATACAAATAATGCTAACCAAAGATATATGTTCATAATTTGCCAATTTGTATAGACATTATGATTAGTCAAAGCAACAGTAATAACAATCAATCCACTAACTGTCAACAATACTTTCTCAATTTTTTCTATATATTTAAATTTAATTAAACTAAGCACAAACAAACTAAATAAAGGTAACAATAGATAACCTGTAGCGTATTCCGTTCGCACCATAACATTCCAACTAATACCTCCAAAAACATGCATAATTGGTCTACTTGATGTAACTAGTAATCTAATTCCTACATCAGCAAGGAATAATGCAAAGTATAATACGCTTTTATCTAACTTTAAAAATACATAAATTCCTAATAATATTATAGCAATTAGAAAAAATATTAACATAAGTACATAATCAATAAGTAGTTTTATAATATGGTTTGAAAATATATTATCACTAGAACTTAACTTAATAGCTCCCCAAAACGGTCCATCACTATATTCATAATTACTTATTTCCATTGCCAAATTAAGCGTTCCCGCTTTATCGCTATACACAGTACCACTTTTTGGTTTCCATTCAGAAACATGATCTTCTTTGTTAGAAGATACATTCCCATTTGATAACACAAGTAATTCATTTGCATATAAGTTGTAGGCACTAATCTGAGCATCACTATAAATCCCATATGGATGATTAGCTTTTAACCCTGTAATTACAAGGGTATAAGTTCCGTATCTATAATAATTATCTGTCACTAATATTTTTTTGTTTTCTGGAATATTGATATACTTAGAGTCTGATGTCTCAGATATTTCACTTGTAAGTAATCGGTCATAATATTTCCAATCACCATTAAGACTTGCTATAGTAGCTTCTTCATCCCAATCATCAAGCTTAACCTGTCCATTTTCTATGTTAAGAGATTCGATTTTAATATCGCCTTCCATAACTAAATAGTAGCTCCCATATGAAAATATCATAATAAGAATTAATAAACTTATTAAAGTTTTATTGCGTTTATTCATGTTTACACCCCATCGCTCGTTCCCGTTATACACCCTATTACTTGTTCTTGCTATACACTATTTCTTACTATTAATATTATACTATATTCTTAGAGTGTAATCAATAAACACACTATTTATTTTATCCATTTTTTGTAGTAGATAAAAACAATGTATCTACAATTAAATAGGCGCATAGTTGCATACCGCTGTAATGTCACAGCACTATGGCGATATAGTTCTATAGTACTACAAAATCTGTGATTAGTCAAATGTTTTTTTACTTTTAATCATATATATTAATTTTCAAATATAGACAAAACACCCACTAGCCTTTAGTTTCACAGGCTAATGAGTGTTTTGTTTTATAAACTGGAATATAATATTTTATATTATACAATTAATTTACAATTTATATCTTAGTTTTTCATATCGTCCATATCAATACCTTTGCGTTTTGCAAAAAATTTAGGAATTTGTGAAACTCCAAACAGAAGAATACCTGCAATAATCAATTGAATCAATAGCTTTGTGGACATACCATTTTCCGCAATTTCTCCAGCCATATAAGCATATATAAATGCACCAGGAGCCATCGTTACAAGTGAAATTAATGTATAAGTTACAAAATTGATATTAGTAACACCATACGCATAGTTTTGAATATTATATGGAAATACAGGTACTAATCTTGTAAGTATCAGGAAATCTTTTCCATTTTTCTCTACGCCTGCTTCAATTTTTTGGAAAATTTTATTTCCTCCAAATTTATCTACAATAAAATCTCTAGCAATATAACGCGCAACTAAGAAAGCAACTGCTGCTCCAATTGTTCCTCCTATTAAAGCTAATATTGCGCCAACGATTGGGCCAAAGATTACTCCTGCTGCTATTGTTATTATTGATGCAGGTATTGAAAATACAGCAACAACAATATATAACAACAGATATACTAAATATCCCCAAGCACCAGCATCTTCAATTAATGCTCTAAATTCATCAAAGTCAGCAAGAATTGCTAAAAGTCCTGTTTGTCTCATTATAATAAATACAGCAATCAACCCAACAATAATTAATACTAATCTAAGTTTCTTATTCATAAAATCCTCCTATTTAACTACTTTCATAATTCCTTTTTTAGATTTATAACGATTCATCCATGAAGATACTGGAGAAGCTAAAACGTCCGTTGGTGATAAGTCTCCTGCATTAACAACAGGTCCCCAAATTAAATCTAAAATATGCCATGCTTGTGCTCCACCTTTAAGCAACGATGAGCGGCATGCTGCACAATAAACAACAACATTATCAACATCTAGTGTCTCAACTCGTTTTTTCATAACTTTTGCTGCTACTTCAGGATTAGCTGGTACAACCATTCCTCCAAAACCACAACACCTTGTTTTTTCTCTTGAATATTTAGATTCAACATATTTATACCCTAGTTCATCAAGAATCCAACGAATTCCGTCCTGAAGTTTTGATAAATGTCTAGTTGAACATGAATCGTGTATTGTAAATAAAATTTCGCTATCTTTTGCTTTACCTCTTAGTTCTTCTGGCAAACCAATTACTGGTAATATTTCCCATAAAGAGTAAGTTGGTGTAGGCGAAGCGGCATCAAATGTTAACTTACAACTTTGACAAGCTACGATCATATTTTCAATACCAACATCATCCATGTCATCTTGAAGACCTTTAAATCTTTCTTTAAATAAATCATATTGACCTACTGCTTTTGTTGGTTTTCCACAACATTTTTGAACTGCAGAAAATTTATCAAACGTTTCATTTAAGTACTCAGTTGTTTTAATAACTGCAGTAGGGCTGTAAGAAGGCAAACTACACCCTGGCATAAAGCCATATCTTTTATTTTGATCTAATGTAAATTCCATTATTTTTTACCTCCTTTACGTTTTGTTGAAAACAATTTTGAGAATCCTAATATTTGATGCATTTTAATTGCACTATGACCTTTTATTGGAGATTCACCATTATTTGCTATAACAAAATCTTTTCTTGAATCAATGAATATTGCCTTCATTGGCAATTCATGAGGACATACAATTGTACAGTTGTCACATGCATTACATGAATATGCAAGCAATGTTTCCATTCCTTGACCTTCGACTAATTTTTCCATCATATCTTTAGGACATGAACCAAATTCATTCATCATAACACATTCTTTCATACATAACTTACATTCACATTTCATGCAACGACTTGCTTCTGCAACCGCCATTTCTTCAGTAAATCCAAGATCAGATTGAACGAAATCTCTCTTTCTTTCTTCTGAGTCTCTAAGTCTTGAATGAATTCTTGGTGTATCTGTTGTTTCTTCTGGAATTGGTACATCAAGTTCCGTTTGATAGGACCATTCATCTTTAAAACATCTATCTGCTTTAAGATCTTCTCCATTTAAAAACCTTTCTATTGATATTGCTGCTTTTCGTCCAAGTGCCATAGCCTCAATTACTATATTGCCCCCTGATGCATCTCCAGCAACAAAAACATTGTCAGTATCTGTGCCTAATGTATCACGATCAACAATATATCTTCCACCTCGTCCGGTTTCAATTGCTCCACCCGTAACATCTTCCACTATCTGGCCTGTAGCCATAATTACAGTATCAACTTCAATCGTCATTATTTCACCTTCATAAGAAGGATTAAAATTACCGTCTTTATCTAAAATAGAAGCAACTTTTTGGATTTCTATACCCACAACCTTGCCATCTTCTTCTAAAATTTTGATAGGTCCATAACCTGCATTAAAGTGAACACCTTCTTCATGAGATTCTTCAATTTCTTCTATAGAAGCAGGTAGATTTTCATCATCCTCTAGAGAACATTGAAAAACTTCATCCGCACCAATTCTAAATGAACTTCGTGCACAATCCATAGCAACGTCACCACCACCAATAACCATAATTCTTTTACCGGCTTTATCAAAAGTTTTTATCATACTTATTTCTTTTAAGTATTCTGTCGCAGCAAAAACACCTTCTGCTTTATGTCCAGGTAATGGTATAATATTCCCTTTATGTGCTCCATGTGCTAACACAACAGCATCAAAATTAACTCTTAGTTCTTCAAAAGTTATATCTTTGCCAATTTCAATTCCAAATCTAAATTCAACACCTAATTTAGATAAATATGTGTATTCAAAATCAATTACATCTCTTGGTAATCGATATTCAGGAATACCAACACGCATCATCCCACCAACAACATCAAGTTTTTCAAAAATAACAACCTCATGACCGCAGCGTCTTAATTCAATTGCCGCTTGTGCACCAGCTGGTCCTGCACCTACAATTGCAATTTTTTTACCTGTAGCAGGTGCTACTGTAATATCCCAACGTTCTTCATCATCCGCTTGTTCAGCTGCAAATCGTTTAAGCGCTGCAATAGCGATTGGTTGATTGTATTCAGTATTACGTCGACAATCCGATTCACAAGGATGAGCACAAATTCTACCAAGACTATTTGGTAAAAACAATTTATCACGTATCAAGTCAATAGCTTCACTGTAATTTTTTTCTGCAATTAAATTTACATATCCTTTTGCATCTGTACTCATTGGACATCTGCTTGTACAAAAAGCATCTTCATGCCCCATACATTTTTCCACAATTTTTGTTGCATCTTCCATAATTTTAGCACTAAAAACTACCTTATTTTTCATATTATTATCCATTTCTTATTCATAAATTTTAATATAGAGCTTGAAAGTGCCAAGCTTCGTTAGGCACGCTCCTTTTAATAAAAAAAGAGGGAGCTCTCTCCCTCTTTATATGATTTGCCTATTATTCTTCGTTCTTAATTGGAAGATCACTATTTCCATTTTCATAATATTCGTATGCCCATTCAATCCATGAACCATCATAGTTGGTTACATTTTCATATCCAAGAGCTTGTGTTAATACAAACATTGTATGTGCACTTCTTACACCTGATTGACAATATACAATAACATTATCGTCAACAATATCTCCATAGATGTCGTTAAGATCTGCAAGTGAAAGCAATGTTGTATCTTCTGCTACTGCAGTAGTCCAATTAATAAATAATGCATCACCTATTTTACCAGGTCCAGCTGCGCCTGACTTAGTACTTGCACCAGATTCTTCATCAGGTGTTCTTGTATCAACAACAGTTCCATTTTCAAGAGCTGCTATAACATCTTCCATAGTTGCTAATAAATCTTCTGATGGATTTGCAACATATTTTGAAGTATCTACTGATGGATTAGCATTACCTGTTGGGTAACCAGCACCTAACCATGCATTAAGACCACCGTCAAGGTATCTTACGTCTTTGTGTCCAAGAAGTTTGATTTGCCACCAAAGCCTAGCTGCATCATGATGACTATTAGCTGCATAAACAACAATTGTCGAATCTGCTGTTGCACCAAATGATGATAGAATTGTTTCCATTTCACTTGTAGTATTTCTCATGCCGCCATATTTATAAACACCTTCTGCTGCAGAGTAATCAGATCTCCACATTGTGAAAGATCCGTCAATCGGAGAATCAGCTTTTGTAGGATTTAAAGAACCTATAACAACAACGTCTTTGTTTTTTTCCATAATATCTTTAAGTTGAAGTGGTGTAATAAAAGATTCAGGATGTGCATACTCACTAATTTTTTCACCTTGAGCCGAACTATCTACTATTACTTTTGTAGCCCCAAAAAGTGCCCTGTAACCAAAAAATCCTCCTACTAACACTAGTAGTACCGCAACTGCAATCATAATTTTTTTATTCATTTTGTTACTCCTTTAATATAGTATTTTTATTTAAGTACGGGTAGATTATATATGTTACAAATCACTTTGTCAATAATTTAACACAAATAAACAGTACAAAAATTTATTATTGACATATGCCATATTTAACACGAATAAATAGTATAATATACCCAATAAAAACATATATAGCTTTCATATTATAAGGTTATGTATAAATTCCAAAAATCCTTAGAAAAAAATTGAACATCTTCCTTTGCATCAAAAATTAAAATTTCACCTATTTTCGAATCAAATCCTTCAATTATTGTTAATATTTCTTCAAAGTTTTCTTCAACGATAATACAATAAATAACTACTTCCTTTATTGTATTATATAATTTAATTTTTTTGTCTTTATTCCAATTAAAGTCTAAATAAAAAACAACACCTGACTGTCTTCCCTTACACTTATAAATTTCTTTCTCTTCACAAGTTGTAGGTACTATTTCTATGTCATAACTCGCTATTATATCAAATATTTTTTTCATGTTTACTCCTTTCTACTAACACTCCTTGTTTAAATGGGATATTTAACCATATTTCATCTCCCACTTTATACCTCTCTTGTTCTCTTCCATAAAAAAATATATCATTATTATTTTTTTTCCCCACATATGTATAAACATCACCTTTATAAAATGTTGACTCGATTGTAACTAACACACCTTTTCTGTTTAAAGATATTGTTATTTCCTCAGGTCGGATTATCATAGTTAATAAGCCTTCTTTAGATGAGTCTACTAAAAACACGCCATGAGAACAAGTAAATTTTCCATCCAACATACTACCATCAAAGTAATTTCTATCACCAAAATACCTAGAAACTACTATAGATTTAGGATGTTCATAAACATCATATGGTTCTCCAACTTGAATGATTTTTCCATGTGATAAAATAGCCACTCTATCTGCCATTGATAAAGCCTCATCTTTGTCATGAGTAACAAGTATCGTTGTCATACCTAATTTTTTTTGTAAGTTTGATACAAGTTTTTGCATTGAATTTCTAAGAGAAATATCTAATTTACTAAATGGTTCATCTAATAATAAAACATATGGTTCTGTAGCAAGCGCTCTAGCAATCGCCACTCTTTGCATCTGCCCACCTGATAGTTGGTGAGGATATTTGTTTTCATGTCCCTTTAATGCTAATAAATCAATTAATTCTTCTGCTTTTTTCTTAATCAAGCTTCGTTCTACTTTTTGCATTCTTAAACCGAAGCCAATATTAGCTTTCACCGTCATATGTGGAAATAGTAGTAAATTTTGATCAACAAGCACGACGTGTCGTTTGTTAACCGGAATATTAGTAATCTCTTGATTATTGATTTTAATAATTCCGTCATCTAATTCATTTGTACCAGCTATTGCATGCAAAATAGTTGTTTTACCAGATCCACTTGTTCCAAGAAGAGCCATAAATTCTCCTTCTTCAACAGTTAGTGAAATATTATTAAGAATTTTAACCCCATCATATGATTTATGTAGGCCTTCTAATTGTATTTTTGCCATATGTCCTCCGTCCCTGCTAATTACTATTAACGTTTTTACTGTAATATGAAACTAACAAATTTGAAAATACCAGTACCAAATATATTGAAGATATAAACAACAAACTTAATGCTGATGCCAACGTTCTATCACCTGATTCAATAAATGGGAATATAAAAAGTGAAAAGGTCATCACTTTCCCCCCTCCAATTAAAAAGGTAATGAAATATTGACTAAAAGAAATAATATAAATCATTGTTCCAGCCATTATTATCCCAGGAAAAAGTAGGGGTAGTGTTATATACCAAAACACTTGCCATCGTTTTGCTCCAAGTACCTGCGCTTGCAATTCTATTGACTGACCTATTTGTCTAAAGCTTGTTTCCATAAGTCTTACACCATAAGGTATTCCAGGTAATAAATGTACCAAAACAACTCCCGTAATATTATTAGCTAAACCTAGTTTAATAAAATTTATGTGTATCCCTAACACTACCGTAATCATCGGTACAATAAGTGGTAGTAAAAAAAGAAATGAAATGAGTTTCTTGCCCTTAAAATCATAAAACGCTAAAGCTCTAGCCGCTGGATAACATATAAGTAGGGTAAGTACTGTCACAAATCCTGACAATCCAATACTTGACAACAAAATTCTATAACTTTTCATAGAACCAAAAGCGAATTTTAACCCTCTCAAATCAAATTGTTTAGGCCATAGGTTCGGCCATGGCCATTGGTTTATCAAACTCCAAAGAATCATAGTTAAAAGGAAAAAAAGAATAATGCCAATCGCAAAATAAACGTAACTTTTTTTCAGAAGTTTCACAAAGCACCTCCTGGCATTTTAACTTTTAAGCTACTATAGAGTTTTTGGTATATACTGACTAATATAAATGCACCAAAAGCAATAATCATATTAATAACCATGGCCTTTGGACGATCTAATAAATCAATACTATTATATTGAATATACGCTTCAACCGGCAAAGCTTTAGGTGTAGAGCTGCCAAGTAAATAAGGAATCTCAAATGAACCAAATGAATATGCAAAAAGAATTATAAATCCTGATAATGCACTTGGGAGAGTTAATGGAAATATAATGTGTCTTAATACTTGCCATTTATTAGCACCTAAATTAGAAGCTACCTTAACATATTTATTGTACCCTTCTCTTACGATATCAATAACAATTAATGTAATAAACGGCAACCCCTTAAAAACATAAGCAAAAACAACACCAATACCCATTTGATCAAATACTAATGCAGGAAAAGATGACATGTCTTTAATAATATGAAAATTAAACAAAAGGCGAGCTAACCACCCACTTTGTGTCAATTGAATAAATACCAATAATGCCACTACTGTATGTGGTATCATTATTGGTATTTTGTATATACCGTTAATAATACTATCCTTTTTAATTGTAGTTACAATACCTATAGCTAGAAAAATCCCTAATACAGATGATAAAAAAGCCTGTGCAAAAGAAATATACAGACTAAATCCAAGGCTTTTTAAAAATGTAGGACTTGTTAATACTTCTATGTAGTACTTGAATGTTAATTCATCCAATCCAATTAGTGGAAAGTACCCAAAACTTTGTATAAAACCTAAAAATATACCCCCTACAAATATACCAACAATAAGTATTAGAGCTGGCATTACCATTAGATAAGGTTGGCTTATTTTTATAATATTATTTTTCATTTAATACTTCTTCTCTCCAAATCTCTTCTATAATTGGCACCAATTCTGCTCTCATTTCAGGTAATCGTTTGCTAAGAAGTTCAGATGGTGACAATACACCTTCTCCAAGTTCTATTGCATCGAACAATATTTTTTCTTCTTTTGACAGCTTTGTAGTATCAAGCACTGGTAAATCACCCCAAACATCCGGATCAAATTTTGACGCCTGAATTGAAGGTGACATAATATGGTTAATAACAACCATAGCCCCTGGTGAATTTTGCGCATTAAAAGGTATAGCCATGAAATGTGTATTTCCAATAGATCCTTTATCAAAAACAAATGATTTAGATGTGGTCTCAAACGCACCTTCAGCTATTTTGGTTGCAATATGAAATGGTGTGTAATTCATTGTGATATACACTTCACCGTCTGAGTACATATTATCAAGTTGTGCAACTGTTGCGGGATATGTTTTACCTTCTCTCCAAAGATATGGTTTTAAGCTATTTAGATAATCCATCGCTGGCATTATTGCTTCTCTCACAACTTCCTTATCTGCTTCAATAGATAAGAACGGCTCATGTCCTACAATATCATAAATAATATTTCTTACAAAAGCACTTCCTGTGAAGTCTACAAGGTCAGGATAAGTTACTTTTTTTGGGTTTGCTTTTACATACTCTAATAATAACTCATGACTTGTAGGTATGATATTCGAATGCTCTGTATTAACAATATAAACCATTTGCGCTTTTCCATATGGCGCTTCAAATCCTTCAATTTCATGACCAAAATCAAATAAATTATCATCTGAGTTTGTATCTACATAATTATTGTAATTTGGGAGTTTATCAACAAAGGGACCAAACAATAAATCTTGACTCTTTGCAGTATAAAAGTTTTCACCATTAATCCATACAATATCAATGGTTCCTTCACTTTCTGCTTGTTTTTCATTTAATAGTTTAGGTAAATATTCCGGCGGAACCATTGGAACTCGCTCTAATGTAATATTATAAAGTTCCTTAAGTTCTATTGCTACCTTTTGATCTAGCCAAGTATTAATATTTTCGTCACCACCCCAACCATAGAAACTGACTGTTGTACCTTTTGCTTTTTCTAGTATCTCTTCATAGGATAATTCCTCTGTTGTTTCTACATAAACATCCATTATTTCTTCGTCTTCTTTTTGACACGCTCCCAAAATCATCATAAAAACTAACAGTACTCCAAGTGTGTATATTTTTTTCATTTCGAGTTCCTTTCTAGTCTATTAATTTGTTTGAAAATTATAATAAAACGTCTTGTCCCTGTAAAAAGAATAAGACTATTTAACACCATAAATATTATAATTCTATATTCTGGTAATAAAGCTGCTAAAGTGAAAAATATAAAAGTTTCCGTTCTTTCAATTAAACCCACATCATAATGTATACTTTTTTTACCTGTATTAGGAATCAATGCGCCCGCTGCTAAAAAAGTTGAGAAATTAAAAATAACAATAATTAAAAATAGTATAACAGGGATATTCATATTAGGATTTGCAATTACAATCCCAAGAACAAAAAAACCTTCTACCATACGGTCTAAAATCATATCAAGAAGTGCTCCTGATTTACTAGACATATTTGTCAATCTTGCAACTTGTCCATCAAGAACATCAAATAATCCAGATAACCACAATAGCATTATTGATAACCAAATCTTATCTATAGCAATAAAACAACTTGCTAGTAGGCCTACTAGAAACGCTATAATAGTTATATGATTAGGTTTTAGTGAGAATTTTTCTAATATTTTTGCCATTGTCTCAATTGGTCTATCTATAAGACTTCTTGCCTTTGTATCTAACATAATTATCCTCTTTTATTAAACAACTTTCTAACTTATTGTGAACTTATCAAAAAATTCATGCATTTGAATTATATATCAATTAGCCTAATAATTCAAGAAAATTAAGTACTACGTTCGCAGTCAATATGAGCTTCTTCCATATTCCATTGCTTTATTTAACACTCATATGTTAAAATATGAAAAAGCTTCAAATATTTTTTAACAAACTATGGTTAAGGTGTCAAAACTACATAGTTGAACTTTCCACCAACTATAGGGATAGGAATAAGTGAATAATATGAGAAAATTAAATGCAGACTTTATGCTACTTATTGTAGCAATTATATGGGGAACTGGTTTTATTGCAACAGAATATGCTATTAATGCAAATATGAGTCCTATTATTATCATGGCTTTCAGATTTAACATTGCGGCCATTATTCTGCTCTTTTTTAATATAAAAACTATATCCTCAATATCAAAAGCCGAATGGATCAAAGGAATTATTGCAGGAACTTTTCTATTCCTTGGATTCTTTTTTCAAACCTTTGGGCAAAGCATGACAACAGTATCTAACAGTGCCTTTATTACCGCTACCAACGTAGTTATTGTTCCATTTATTGTATGGGCTCTCACCAAAAAAAAGCCAAAGAACAAGCTTTTCTTTCTTGCTCTTTTGACTTTTATAGGAATTGTTATTCTAACCGTTTCACCTAGTGGTGGTGTCAGTTTAAATCTAGGTGATTTTTTGGTACTTATTGGTGCCTTTATGTTTGCATTTCATATTTCATATATAAGTATTGCTGTTAGTACAACTAAACCAAAACATCTAACATTTATTCAACTATTAGCAGCTGCCATATTCTCACTGATTGGTCTACTCTTTATTGATACTCCAAGCTTTTTCGAAATGAATATAACCACCGCACTACCAGCAGTTATATTTCTAGGTGTCTTTAGTACTTGCATATGTTTCTTCATGCAAACAAGTGCTCAAAAAAGAACTAGTGCTTCAAAGACAGGTATCATTTTGTCTACTGAGAGTTTCTTTGGCACCTTGTTTTCTATCTTATTAGGTATTGAATTGATTTCACTAAAGATAGTAATCGGAGGAATAATTATTCTATTCTCTGTAATCATGACTGAAATAAATGTAGATTTTAAAAAATTATTCTATCCAAAAAAATCAAACAACTAAGCATATGATTAGAGTGTCAAAAGTATTCAATTAATCTTTTCCTACCACATATTTAATAACTAAACGTCTTTACCTGCCGCCATAATGTTAGCTGGATCAAATGCGTGACATGGCGTCACCGCATATGTCATCCCACACTCAGGACATTTTCCTTCAAAAGTTTCCATTTGAAATTCTATGCCACATTCACAATTTACTGCCAGTGGCATCGGCATATATCCTGTAGAAAATCCCATCATCCTTACCTTCATCAATACTTCTTTACCACTTTCAAAACTTCCTGAACAACCATCATGCATTTTTATTTTCTCCTAATCTTTCATATATTTATTTGTTTTAATATATATATTTGTTTGTTTGTTTGTTTGTTTGTTTGTTTGTTTGTTTGTTTATATTTCATATATTTATTTGTATATCTTCCATTTGTTTATATTTTAATTCCTAATGTACATGTAACTCTTCCATTTGTTTATATTTTAATTCCTAATGTACATGTAACTCTTCCATTTGT
>JAOZKH010000006.1:33275-54862 GCA_029935405.1 Vallitaleaceae bacterium
CTCTTCCATTTGTTTATATTTTAATTCCTAATGTACATGTAACTCTTCCATTTGTTTATATTTTAATTCCTAATGTACATGTAACTCTTCCATTTGTAATATTTTACCCTGTCTAAGTTGATGCCTTTTATCCATTAGATATTTATCAACTTGTTCAAGTTTTGACAACATAGCTTTTTCATTTTCTGTAGTATTGATAATATTATCAATACCACCGTTTCGAATAATTATACGCTTATCGGCCATTAGTGCTAAAATCGGGTCATGCGTTGCCATTAGTACAATTTTTTCTTCCTTAATTAATAGTTTAAGCGCTTGTTTTCTATCTATTCCAGCATTTTCAATTTCATCTATTAGCACAATAGGGGATTGACTAAGAATCGCTGTATCAGCTATCATTAAAGCTCTTGATTGTCCTCCTGAAAGGCTTGTTATCGGTGTATCTAGCTCAAATGCCTCTCCTGCTAATCTATTAGCTTCATCTAAAATCTTTATGACAATTTCATCTACGCCTTCAATTAATCTACTTGCTGCATGTAATTCAATAAACTCTTTAACTGTAAGGTCCATAACAAAATTCATGTTTTGAGATAATTGAGCTACTAACTTATTTCCTGAAGAAAAACGCCATTTTTTGTCAGGTTGTTCTTTGTTTATTAGTATTTTACGCCCTGTTGGTGTATCATTATCTGCAATCCATTCTATATCAGCTAATAATCTGCTTTTCCCAGAACCAGTTGGCCCTACTATTGCTATTATTTCACCTTGACTAATTGTAAGTTCATCATATTCTTCTGATTCAAGAGACTTATTATGTCCTGGTAAAATCGAAAGAGATTTTACTTTTTCTTCTTCTTTAATTCCAAGAAATTCACAGGTTTGCTTAAAGTACTCATAATATAACGATATTGTTAATTCCACATCTATTGCAAAATCTTCAAGTTCTTCTTCTGAGTAATTAGCAATATTATCCACAACACTTATTGTATGTTTTTTATATGTACTTTCGTGATCGGAAAAATAATTAGCCATAAAAGGATATTTACTAATAGTTTCTTCTATTGTTAATTCTAAAAATACTTGTTTATTCATTAATTTCACCTAAATCCATCTTTCTCACATTACCCATTTGATAATCTTCGCCAATTCGCCTTTCACCAAGACAATATGAACACAGTGCTGCAGGCATTGAAAATCTAAGTTCTTTTCCTTTCACTGTATCTATTTTATCAGCAACATCATAAATCAATGTACTAAGTTCAAAAGCTCCTTGTCCTGTTAATCCATTAATATTCATAGTAATAGCTTTAGGATTAACCTGTCTTACCCTTGAAGCAAATACTTCTCGTTCAGCTTGAGATACGATATCTCCTTTTGTAATAACAACAATATCTGCTGCTTTTAACATTGGACCAATTTTCTTTGGTGTATTAATTCCACTCAAGTTATCAATAACACAAATCGCTTTAACATCTTTAATATAAGGTGAACATCTATTGCATAGTCCAGCACTTTCAGTAATTAAAATATCTAATTTCTGTGCTTTTCCCCACTGAACAACTTCCTCAATATTTGAAACAAAATAATGGTCAGGACATAACGCTCCCGACAAACCTTTCTTTACCGGTACATCAAGTTTTTTGTATATTATATCATCATCTGTATACAAACAGTCAAATTTTACAACACCAACTTTTAAATTTCTTTGTTTAAGTGCTCCAATAGTTTTAACAATTACTGCCGTTTTTCCTGATGAAGGAGGTCCTGAAATAGTAATTAAATTCATTTTGTACCTCCGTTAAATACATCCATACATTCTTCAATTAATTTACCTATATCATTACTTTTTATATAATCCCAACCAATCCACATATATTTATTATCAGGTGTAATCTGATTATCTACATTAGGATGTGTTGATGGAAAACGTCCATTATGACTCAATATTTTACCAACCTCTTCTGATGCAAAAAAGTCAACAATTGGTTTTATTTCTTCCTTTTTACTACGTTTACTTAGCATAAAGATAGGACTGATAATCGCACCATCTTTAGGCCATACCGCGACCATTGGTCCATTCCCTCTTACCATTTTTGTAAAGAAATAAGGCATTATAGTTACCGCTGGTTGTTCAGGTTTAGTATTTGACTTAACCATTTCTGAAGGATGCATAGCCTTCATCAATGACTTTCCAAGTTTTCTAACGCCTTCCATTCCATATGTTTTATTAATATTCAATAAAATCGCATTAAACAAGTCAAAGTCGCCTACTGGTAAACTAACACTATTTTCAAATTCTCCATTTAAAATTTCTTCCCAAGTAGATGGCATCTTGCGTTCCCCTAATGCATCTTTATTAACTAAAAACACTGCAGGTACTGCTCCAATAACAGAATAATCCATGTCAGGATCTTTAAGTGATATATAATCATTATCAAAGTCTTTATTATAGTGGTCGTAATCAACAATATCTTCAAATACTTTTTCTTTTTTTAAATGTCCTATGTATCTTTCATCAAAAAACAAATCAAAACCTGCTGACAAGAATACATCTGCAATTTCTTCATCACTACTATTTTTTTCAAGAGATTCTTTAAGCCAATCAACACCCATTGATGCAGCTTTAAGTTCATAATCCACTGATGCTCTATATTCAGGGGTAGTCTCCTCTAACCAACCTTCAAATCCCTCGAGTAATGGTATTCTTACTGGACAAGGTAAAATACCTTGAATCCTAATTGTTGCTTTAGTATTTTTTTCTTTTTCAAATAACGTTGTATCAACGTTAGCTCTGCTTTCAGAAATAATTTCTTCTAATTGCTTTACAAATAATTCTTTATTAATTCCCTTTGATTGAACTAATATCTCTAATGTAATATTTTTACCTATCGAATCTAATAACTTAGGATCTTCAACCTGAGTTAATCCTTGACCGATTAAGTAATCTTTAACCTCTGGATATTTATTAACAAAATAATGTAATGATCTTGATAAATCTACGTATTTCATAATATTTCCTTTCTAACTCTTAATCTATGTATTTATAATTAGTATTGATTTTATCTAAGTGTAAAATACACTCTGTACTTTATAATGATTATATGGTTAAGGTGTCAAAACTACATAGTTGAACTTTCTACTACTATATGTATGCTTGGAGTCTTCAACCGAGTACTACATATAGTGATAGAATTAGAGAAACTTAGTTTTGACGCCTTAACCATTATAACAAAATACAAATAATATGTTGGTAGCTATGGCAACATATTATTTTACAATTCTAATTTATTTAATTAATAAGATGGTAGATTTCAAAATTTAGTTTTGACACTCTAATAACATATACTAAACCCCTTGTATTAATTCAATAAAGTATCTAAGTATATATCCGGTAATTCCCCATATCTTAATATTACCTAAATCATAAGAAACAATTTTACGTTTTCCCATATCCCATTCACCATGATAAATCTTTGGCAAACCTAGTTCTTTAGCTGGAAGGGAAACAATTTCATTACCAAATTCATCTATTTCTGTAGTTATCCCCTTTACTCTAATCGTATATACTTCAGGTTTTACCAACATAAGTGAATCGATATCAACAAGAATTATTTCTGCTACTTCTTGTTGATTATAACGCTTATAATATATTTCACGCCAATTAATAAAACCAATATGACAATGTAACACATTTCTATGATGGCTTAGTAATAATCCAAGTTTACCTAAAACTGTTATATCTTTTTTATCAACACCTAATTCTTCCATTGTTTCTCTAATTGCTGTGGCTTCACTTGACTTATCTAATTTATCAATTCTACCTCCAGGAAAACAAATTTCTCCTGGTTGACTAACAAATTCACTACGTTTTTCAAATAAAATATATAATTTATTATCAATATCAACAATTGGTATAAGAATCGCTGATTCTTTAGCCTTATCTTCATTAATAACATTCTCTTTTTGTGGTATAATAGATATTATATTAGTTAATTTATTTATATCCATAAACTCTCCTAGTCAACTGCTATTTCCCTTATTCTATCATATTTTTCATTATTCTACTAATTCATAAAAAAGCTAAACAATACCTAGATAAAAGCCGATATATGAGTGGTAAGGATAAACTATATGTAAATCTCATTCAAGGAGGAATGATTTTATGATTAATCAAATAACCCAAGCTCAATCTTCGTATAAAAGCTCTCTTGACATCACGGAATTTAAAAATTCAGACATTCAAAAAACTACAGTAAATTTCAAGGAACAATATGAAGAAAATTCTGTAGCAGTATACTCTCATGATGACACCGCAGAAGTTGATGCTAAACTTCAAAACTACCAGGTAGATATGGAAAAAATACAGCAAATGAAAGATGAAACTGATCAACGTATGCTTGAAATGTTTAGAAATACTGTAAAAGGTACAGGCCTTAAACAATTAGGTGGCGTACGTGGTATTCTTGACAAGTTACGTCAAGGAGAAAAAGTTACTCTTGAAATCGAATATACCGTTGAAGATGTAGAACAAGCCAAAGTCGATGTAGCTGAAGGTGGCTATTGGAGCGCTGAAGAAACATCTGATCGTCTTGTTGATTTTGCAAAAGCATTATCTGGAAACAATCCAGAAAAGGCTGAAATGCTTAAAGATGCATTTGAAAAAGCATTCAAAGAAATCGAAGAAATGTTTGGTGGTGAATTACCTCAACTTTCTTATGATACATTTGATAAGACTATGGAAAAATTCGATTTATGGGCTAATGGTGATTCTTAGAAATAATTACGTTATAAATCATATTAGCTAAATTTCGTTATCTGAATTAATCATAATATAATTTATAGTTTAACTATAAATTCAGCTTCCGTTTTTGTACGTACTTCTTCTAATTTTGAATCATTTATTAACTCAATTAATGTTAGTTTACCATCAATATATTCAAAAACGCATAATTCAGTGATTATCATATTAACTGCTCCAACTGCAGTCAGTGGAAGATGACAGACCTTTAAGATTTTAGGTCTGTCTTTTGCTGTATGCAACATTGCAACAATAACCTTTTTAGCACCAACAAGCAAATCCATGGCACCACCCATTCCTGGAACCATTTTCCCTGGAATCATCCAGTTTGCAATATTAGCTTTTTCATCAACCTCTAAAGCTCCTAAAACTGTAACATCAACATGTCCACCACGAATTAATCCAAAAGAATAACTTGAATCAAAATACATTCCTCCTGGAACAATAGTAACTGGTTGTCCTCCTGCATTTGATATATCCTTATCTTCAAACCCTTCTTCAGGTGCAGGTCCAAGACCTAACATACCATTTTCAGATTGAAATAAAACATCTACATCTTCTGGTAAATAATTTGCAACTAGCGTAGGCAAACCTATTCCAAGATTTACCATATACCCATCTTTAAGTTCTTTAGCCACACGTCTTGCAATGATTTCTTTTAACTCACTATTTCTTGACATTTATTCTACCTCCAGCACTGTCATATCAACAATATAGTCAACCAATGTTGATGGAACCATTACAAGATGGGGATCAATTTCTCCAACTTCAACAAGTTTCGTAGCTTCAACAATAACTAAATCCGCAGCAAGTGCCATTATTGAATTGAAATTTCTTGTAGTTTTTTGAATAAATACATTCCCCGCTTTATCTACAATAGATCCATAGATTAATGCTACATCTGCTCTTAATGGTAATTCAAGTATATATTTATTGTCGTTAACTTCTATAATTTGTTTACCTTCCTCAACTATAGTTCCAATCCCAGTAGGTGTTAAAAACCCACCTAATCCTGTTCCACCTGCACGTATTCTTTCAGCTAAAGTTCCTTGAGGTACTAATTGTACATCTGTTTCCCCTGTTGTTAACTGTCTTCCTGTTTCTCTATTTAAACCTATATGAGAAGCAATGATTTTAGAAAATTGTTTGTTTACTACCATTTTTCCAACACCATTACATTCTGTTGCTGTATCAGTACATATTAAAGTCAAGTCTTTAACATCCGATTTAACAAGTGCATTTACAATATGTTCAGGTGTTCCTACTGCCATAAATCCTCCAACCATTATTGACATACCTGGTTTTATTAACGAGACACACTCATTCATACTTATTGTTTTTATCATAAATGTCTCCTATCTACAGGATATTTTCCCATAACATATTGAAGAGCTTCATCTATTGCGTTGATAGCATAATTTAAATCTTTATTTGTATGCCTATAACTGATATACCAATGATGATATGGTTGAATGAACAATCCTTTTCTAATAGTTTGAGTATAAAACTCTATTCTCCTTGCCTTATAATGCTCATCAACCTTTGTAAATGTAATATATGGCATTGGTGCTATTCCTGATATACTTATAGGAGCTTCATGTTTTTCTTTTAGTTTATGTAAATCACTTAAAAATTTATCACCTTTTTCCCAAATTTTTTCAATTACATTATCTCTTTGTATAATTTCAATGCATTTAAGTGAAGCAGCCATCTCAAGACTGTTAGGAAAAAATGTTGAACTTACAAACACATTTTTTTCAAGAGTTTTCATAACTTCTTTACTACCTACTAATGCACTGATTGCATATCCATTAGCCATGGCTTTTCCAAAAGTTGAAAGATCAGGTTTCACTCCATAATATTCACCAGCGCCACCAAGAGATACTCTAAATCCAGTACGTATTTCATCAAAAACTAATACTGCACCGTATCTAGTAGCTAGTTCTCTAACACCTTCTAAATATCCTTCTGGTGGTGTCATTATATCCTTAGCAGTAGGATGACCAACAGGTGTAATAATAATACACGCAACATCCTCTTTACTTGCTTCAAGTTTTTGTTCTAATTCTTTTAGATCACCGTAATTAAATTCTTCGGTGAGATCAGTAATCACTTCAGGTACTCCACCATGATGTTCAACACACCAATCATGCCATCCATGATATCCACAACGTAGAACTTTACTTTTTCCTGTGTATCCCCTTGCTACTCTGATTGCCATCGTTGTTACATCAGAACCAGTTTTAGCTAATACCACCATTTCTGCACAAGGAATAACCTCAATTAATTTCTCTTGTAATTTGTTTTGTAATTCTTGAACTAAGGAAAAACAAAAACCATGTTGCATTTGTGCAACAACGGCTTGATTAATTTCTTCTTCAACAAAGCCCATTAAAATCGGACCATACGAACAGAGCATATCAATATAGTCATTACCATCAACATCTACAATATGTCCCTCATAACCTCTTTCAATAAATATTGGATATTCGCCTTCAATAAAGTTATATGGTCTTCTTATTCCTAACATTCCTCCAGGAGTAGTTTCTCTTCCATCCTTGATTAAGTTCATAGATTTAGTTAAGTTTAATTTTTTAGCACTTTCCATTTTATTCTCCTCCATTTATTTCTCTTCGTTTTATTATTTCCTTCACCATAAAAGTAGCAACATCATCTGCGAACTTACCAAAGCCAAAACCTGCATCATAGCCTAATTCTTTAGCTAATTGATGACTAATTCTAGGACCTCCGCATATTAATAATACTTTGTCTCTAATTCCTTCTGCTTCTACCATTTCTACTAAATCTGTGAGATTTTTAATATGTACGTCCTTTTGCGTCACAGTTTGAGAAACAAGTAATACGTCTGCTTTTAATTCAACTGCTTTTCTAACAAACTCAATATTTGGAACCTGAGAACCTATGTTATAAGCCTCAATATTTTTATATCGCTCAAGTCCGTAGTGACCTGCATATCCCTTCATATTCATAATAGCATCTATCCCTACTGTATGTGCATCTGTTCCAGTTGATGCTCCAATAACAACAACAGTTTTTTCTAAAACTTCTTCTTCAATAAGTTTGTCTACTTCTTGCATAGATAGTGTATCCACTTCTACCGTTGTCACTTTAATATCATTATAATTAACATCATGTATTAAACTTCCATATGCTACAAAAAATGTAAACTCCTTATCAAGTGTTCTGCTAAGAGCAACAACTGGATCTTTAAGTCCCATCTTTCCAGCAAGTATTTTTGCTGCTTCTGTTGCTTTTTCATCATTTTTAATAGGCAATGTAAAACTTACTTGTACCTTCCCGTCATTCATAGTATCACCATAAGGTTTTAGCTTGGTTAAATCCAAACTTTTATCAAATTCTGCTGAGTTCATTGAATATCCACTCATTATGATTCCTCCTTAAGTTCACTAATCATTTTATCTAAAAACGGATTAATATACTCCTTATGTTTTACAAAAACACCTTTTAGACCTTTTCCATTTTCTTCTAAGCGTTTTACCCCGCCAAAAATACCTTCTGACAGTGCTTTAAATATACTTTTATCATTGATTTCTTTAAGTAATATTAACGCTTCATCAAGAACTTCATTAGCTCTTTGAACCATAATTCCATCTTCTTTAAATATTATTTCATCACCTAGATTTTCCATTGACTTAGCTATATATCTAGCATTGTCTATTGCAATAGCTCTATCTGCCATAAACGGCGTATGGATTGCCTCTGTAATCATACCTAATAGATGTATCTTCTGGCCTGTCATTGTTGTTACCATATTAAACAGGGCATTTTGAACATTTCCCATAAATACATCCCCAGTCATAAATTTAGTAGGAGGCATATACTTAAGTGGAGCTTTTGGAAATATTTCTCTAACCATTTGAGCTTGTGCCAATTCATAAACAAAGCTGTTTGTCATATCAGGATTTATCTCAAAAGCATGCCCAAGTCCCATTAATTCTTCTTTAAGTCCAGCTTTTTTAGCAAACTGTTCATTGATAAACTGTGATGCTAATACCGTGTGAGCCTCTTCATATGCATCTGCAGTTGTTAAATAATTATCCTCACCAGTATTAATAATGACACCACCATATGCATTAATAATTCTCGAAAAATATTGATCAATTAGTGTTCTTTTCATATTAATGTCTCTAAATAATATACCATAAAGAGCGTCATTTAACATCATATCAAGTCGTTCAAATGCACCCATAACTGCAATTTCTGGCATACATAAACCTGAGCAATAATTACATAGCCTTATATACCTTCCTAATTCTTCTCCAACAACGTCAAGAGCGGCTCTCATTATTTTGAAATTTTCCTGTGTAGCATAAGTACCGCCAAATCCTTCAGTTGTTTCTCCATAAGGTACATAATCAAGTAAACTTTGACCTGTCGTGCGTATAACTGCAATAACATCTGCCCCTTGTTTAGCCGCGGCCTTAGCTTGAATAACATCCTCATGTATATTTCCAGTAGCAACAATTACGTATAAATACGCACCTTCTTTTTCACCATAGGTGTTAAGATAGTTATCTCTTGCATTTTTGCTATTAGTAATTATCTTAAGTGAGTCATCTACATAGCCTTTTAACTTATTATTTATTTCATCAATGGGATAATCTTTAAGATTATCAAAATCAAACTTATCTTCTGCTATTGCTTTAGCAATATCCATTGCATGCATTTTAGTTTGTAGCATTGCTCTTCCAAGAAAATGCGATGCACCTTTTTCAATCAAGTTATTCTCAACTAATGCTTCAACAACAACATTTGGAAGCGGCACTTCAACCATATCAACGCCATCAATTCCAAGCAATCGACAAACTGTTCTCTCCACTGCCACCGTTGAACTTGTGTCTATATAACTTTGCACTTGTTCTGCAGTTTTTAAGGCTGTTTCTCTACAGGCTTTTACTGTACTTTCACTAATATTTAACTTACTATTCATCATCATTCACCTTTTCATCCCAAATATTAAATACGGGCAAGTCACATATTCCTTCAATTTCGTTTTTGAATTTTACTTTATCAAACCATTTTCCATAAGGAGACATTGGATTAATTGTAACAGCAGCAATTGGTATTGTTTTTAAAACTTTAATAGCACCATTACGCCTCCTGAATTTATGCAATACCTTTTCGGATACAAAAATTGCTGCTGGATCTTTAACAACTACCAATTTCTCGCCTTTTTCTTTATGTATCAGTTCTAATAGGTCTTCATCACATAATGCACCGTTAAAAACATATTGTTTATTACCTTCTCCCATAATTGGTAAATTTAACAAAGTCCACTTATGTGCAGTTTCTTTAATAACATTATGCATATTATTTGATAATGCTGCACCAATTGCTAAAATATTTGTATCGCATAAAACTCCATGTGACAATCTTCCTGCGGCGCCATCAACTAAAATCTTTGTACAATTGTATTTTTTTAACTTCACAATTAGTCTTTTCATTTCAACTACCATTGATGGGCCTGCAACAACAACTTCAAAACCTTTTACAACTTTAATAATTATAACATTACCAAGTGGTGTTGACATTTTAGTATCTTCTAATATTTCATAATAAATTTCATTAAACTGTAAACATTGGTTGCAGGTGGCAACAATCATACCTTCGTATACGTGAATACGCGGTTTTTTAAGATTTGTCACTGCATCTACAAGTTCTCCATCAAGTCCAATTGATGTTATTGCTACAATATCTGTATCAATAAACTGTTCAATCAAATAATTAATTACAGTTGTTTTACCTGCATTTTTACAAATACCGAGTGTTCCAATCACTTGATGTGGCGTGATTATTTTAGTCAGGTTCATACAACCACCTTCTATTTGCTTATTTTGCTATTCTTTGTCAGATTCTGATTCCTTTGGCTCAATGGTTATTTTCTGACCATTTAATAATCCTGCAACACCTTCAAGGAATACATTTTTTTCATCATGAGTTCTGTTAAATGTATAATTTTCTGGCTCACTATATGTTGTTATCATTCCTTCGAAATTTCTAAGTATAATTCTCTCATAACCTTGACTAATAACGTAATTAGGCATTACAGGTATTTTGCCTCCACCTCCTGGAGCATCTACAACAAAAGTTGGAACGCAAAAACCGGAAGTGTGTCCTCTAAGTCCTTCAATTATTTCAACACCTATAGCTACAGGAGTTCTAAAATGTCCTATACCTTGTGATAAGTCACATTGATATATATAATATGGGCGAACTCGCATTTTAACTAATTCATGAACTAACTTTTTCATAATGGAAATCTTATCGTTAATCCCTGCAAGAAGAACTGATTGATTGCCAAGAGGTATTCCTACATCTGCAAGTTTTCTACAAGCTTCTTTAGATTCTTCTGTTATTTCATTTGGATGACTAAAATGTGTATTAATCCACAATGGATGATACTTTTTAAACATATTTACAAGATCATCTGTTATTCGCTGTGGCATAACTACAGGTGTTCTAGTCCCGATACGAATTATTTCTATATGTTCTATCTTATGAAGCCTTGAAAGAATTTTTTCTAATTTATCGTCAGATAACAACAATGGATCGCCACCAGATATTAGTACATCTCTGATACTTGAATTGTTCTCTATATACTCAATACCCTTTTCTATAGCACTAATATCAACGGAACAATCACTGTGTCCTGCAAATCTTCTTCTAGTACAATAACGACAATACATTGAGCATTGTTCTGTCACAAGAAGTAGCACTCTATCAGGATATCTATGTGTTAATCCTGGCACAGGCGAATCACCATCTTCATGTAGTGGATCTTCAATATCGTCTTCTCCTTTTTCAAGTTCTTTGATTGTCGGTACTGACTGTTTACGAATAACATCATTTGGATTATCAGGGTCAATTAGTGATAAATAATAAGGCGTAATAGCCATTCTAAGCTGTGTCAAACATTTATCAACAGCTTCCTTTTCACTATTAGATAATTCAATATACTTTTCTAAATCCTCTACTGTAGAAATTCTATTTGCAACCTGCCAATGCCAGTCATTCCACTGTTCATCTGTTACATTTTTAAACATTATTTCACGTCGACTAAAATTCATTATAACGCCTCCCTATTTACATATATTTTTTCATACATATCTCTAAGTTCTTTATTTTCTCTAAGTTCTGCTAATGTAATCTCAACATGTCCTTTAGTATATCCATTTCCCATAATCATTGTAATATCTTTTCCAACACCTTCTGCTCCAAGGGTAGCTTTTGTAAAACTTGTAGCCATTGAAAAGAAATAAGCAACCCCATTATCTTTTACTGGCAAAATAGTAGACATTTCAGTATCTCCCACATTTACACAATTTATTGCAATATCACATTCCTGACCATTTGTTATTTCAACTAGTGAATTATAGATAAACATACTATCTTTAGCATCACCAACAATAATATCATGACAAAGATTTAGTTTTTCAAGCTGCTGTTTAGATTTCTCGTCAATAACTGCACCTATTACCTTGCCCGTAGGTCCTACTCGTTTCATAGCTTCATAAGAACACAGCATGCCTGACTTACCACTTGCACCAAGAATTAATACTGTATCACCTGGTTTTACCATTTTAGCAACTTGTGCTGGTGCGCCTGCTACATCAAGGGCAGCAAGGGCTAATCTTTCATCCATATCTTTAGGAAGTTTTGCATAAATTCCACTTTCAAATAAAATAGCGCTCCCTATTATATCAACTCTATCAATACTCATCTGTATTTCATTTATTTTATCAATCTTTAACGGCGTAAGAGATAGTGAAACTAATGTAGCTATTAAATCTCCAATTTCTAAATCGATTTTCCCTTGAAGCTTACTCCCAATTTTTTTAACAACACCTATTAACATGCCACCAGAACCTGTGACTGGGTTTTGCATTTTCCCACGTTCCTCTATAATATCAAGAATACCTTGCTTTAATTGTTCCTCATTATTATTATTTGCCTTTTTTAATTGTGTAAAACTTGCCGAATCAATATTGAGTGCTTTTACATCAATAAGGATTTCATTGTCATATATATCCATTGTATTATCAATGATTTTTGCTGCCTGAGGCAAAACACCTTTTGGCTCAATAACTCTGTGTGTTCCGTATTTGCATCCTTTTTTCATGGTCAGTCTCCTTTGTATTTATTTATTTATTTATTTATTTATTTATTTATTTATTTATTTATTTATTTATTTACTTACTTATTTACTTATTTACTTATTTACTTATTTACTTACTTTTAGCCCTAGTAATGCTCTTGCTTCTGCAGGAGTCATTATTTCTCTTCCAAGTTCTTTGGCAATTCTAACTGCTTTTTCAACTAATTCACCATTAGACTTAGCAAGAACACCTTTGGATATATAAATATTATCTTCAAATCCAACTCTAATATGTCCACCATGAATCGCTGCCATTGCTGCTACTTGAAACTGACTTTTTCCTATTCCTGTACCTGTGTATGTTGCACCCTCTGGTAATGAATTAACAAGAAAATCAAATTCAGATAAGCTTGCACCGATGCCTCCTCTAACGCCCATTACAAGATTAAAATGAAGAGGCTGATCAATAAATCCTTTATCTGCTAGGTATAGGGCTGTATTAATCATACTTCTATCAAATACTTCTATCTCAGGTTTTACTGATAGATGTTGCATCTTACTTGCAAAGTTTTTGATTGTGTTTTCAGTATTAACAAATATTACATCACCACCAAAATTCAATGTTCCACAATCAAGTGTTGCCATTTCAGGGTTAAGTGATAAAGGTTGTAATCGCTCTGAATCACTCATTCCTGCAGCGCCTCCTGTTGATGGTTGTATAATTACATCAGGACAAAGCTTTCTGATAGCACTTATACATTCCTCAAATCTTTTTGCGCTTTGAGTCGGTGTTCCATCATCTTCTCTTACATGAAGATGAATTATAGCTGCTCCTGCATCAGCCGATTTTTTTGCTTCTTTTGCAATTTCAAGAGCTGTATAAGGAATGTTAGGATTATGTTCTTTAGTTACTTCCGCGCCACATATAGCCGCAGTAATCATTATTTTATTCATTTTTTCCTCCTTGTACAAGAAAAAAGAGCTGTTTCAATAAATTAATATTGAAATAGCTCGATGCTTTTAGCAACAGTCAGTCGAAGTTCCTTCTACTAACCAAGTTATAAACACTGATCCTGTTTATACTTTCGGCGGATAAAGCCTTATTCTACAGCATCAGTCGATCAAAACTTAACATCCGTAGTGTACCCTCATATCCGCACCTCTATTATTAATCGGTGAAACTTTCACCCTATTTGAACTTGTGTATTTTACTGATTTTATAGTACCATACTGAGTTTTTGTTGTCAATTATTTTTGATGTTCAACATAAGTTTCACTAAAAGCGAATTGTTCAACTGTCGCCATAAATTGGCTCATTTAGAGCAATTTCTTAGTAAATAAAATAAAAGTAGACATTCGAACGCGGTCGAACGCGGTCGAACGCGGTCGAATATCTGTCGATGTAACTTTCATATAATTGAACTTCTATATACGTCTATATTTATCTTAGCCATTTTGGCTATTTTAGTCAATAGTACATATGTTAGGGTTACATCTCTGCCTTTACAATTTAAACGCTTTAACCAGTCCAAAATAAACTTCGTCAAATATTACTGCCTTTTTTTCATAGATTAGTGAGTTTTCTTCAATTTGATTAAATTCATTAGTTACTTTAACAAATCGATTAACAGCATTAAAATCATCAAACACGCCAACTCCTACTCCACCTGCTATAGCAGCACCGATAGCAGATGCATATCTACCATTAGCTATAGTTTGAATCGTAGCACCAAACACATCACTAAGAATTTGATGATGTAAGTTATTAGCTCCGCCACCAATAAGGTTGATTTTTTTCACATCATAAAATTGCTTAAATACATCTAATATTACATTTAAGTTTAACACTACGCCTTCAAGAATTGCTCTCATCATATCATGGCTTTTATGATTAGTTGAAAGACCAAAAAAAACACCTTTTGCATCGGGATTCCATCTTGGACTTCTCTCACCGTGCATATGTGGTAAAAATATTAATCCATTAGCACCAACTACCGATTGCTTCATTTGTTTTTCCATATATTCATGTATTGACACTTTCGCTTCTTTTGCAAGTACTTTTTCCATTTTTGCAAACACTTCTAGGCCCCAATCGTACGCCGTTCCACAAGATGACATAGCACCACAAGGTATATACTTATTAGGTATCATATGTGCAAAGTTAACAACTGTCATTTTCTTATCAATAAATGGTTTAGATGCTGTTGTTGCAATCCAAGCAGATGTACCCATGCAGCAATATGTGTCATCATCTTCAATACATCCTGCTCCAACTGTAGCACAAGCACCATCTCCACCTCCACATACAACTTTTGTTGTGGGCGATAAACCTGTTAATATACTTGCTTCCTCACTAACTAAACCAACAACATCCGTAGAGTCACATATTCTAGGAAATTTATCCATATCTAAACCAGCCGCACTTATAATTTCCTCTGACCAACAACGTTCTATCAAATCAAGGGCATTAGTACCTGAAGCATCTGTATAATCTGTAACCATAATATTTGTTAATCGATATATTATGTAATCTTTAGTATTTAAGATAGTCTTTGTCTTGCTATATATTTCAGGTTTGTTTGCCTTTAACCACATAACTTTTTCAAGGCTGTACACAGAACTTGGTCTATGTCCTGTTATTTCATATATACGCTCTGGAGAGATTTTTTGACACAAAGACTTGGTTTCTTTCGTTGCTCGTTGATCCATCCATATCATGGAATTATGAAGTACGTTTCCCTCTTCGTCTAGACAAACCACTCCTTGCATATGTCCACTAAATGATACCGCTACAATATCACTTGGGTCAACCTTATTCAAAAGTGTTTTTGTTGTATCTATAACCGATTGCCACCAATCTATTGGGTCTTGCTCAATACACACATCATTTATATAATAGGTCTCATAATCTCCGATTTCGCTAGACACAATTTCACCTTGTGTATTAAATAGTGTAGCTTTATTACCTGAAGTTCCTATGTCATGTACCAGAATGTATTTCAAAAATCTTCCTCCTTAAAATTTAATAGCAATTTTCTTTACCTAATTACTAATTCAACAGGACAATGATCACTGCCTAAAACTTGATCATGAATATCTGCACTAACTAATCTATTTTCAAAATCTTTTGTAGTAATGAAGTAATCTATTCTCCATCCCGTATTATTCGCCCTAGCATTACCCATATATGACCACCAACTGTATCTATGAAGTACATCTGGGTAAAAATATCTAAATGTATCAATAAATCCTGAACTAAGAAGTTTAGTCATCTTTCCTCTTTCTTGTTCAGTAAAACCTGCACTCATTCGATTAGTTTTTGCGTTCTTAATATCCATTTCTGTGTGAGCAACATTTAAGTCACCACAAATAATCACCGGCTTTTTCTTATTGAGTTTTAACATATACTCTCGTATTGCGTCTTCAAAATCCATACGATCATCAAGTCTTTCAAGACCTCTCTTAGAATTAGGGGTATAACAAGTGATTAAATAGTACTCTAAATACTCGGCTGTAATCACTCTTCCTTCTTGATCGTGATGTTCTATTCCAATATCATATGTTACATTAATTGGCTTTTCTTTAGTAAAAATAGCTGTTCCTGAATAACCTTTTTTAACTGCCGCGTTCCAGTATTGGTGGTATCCTGGAAGATCAATTTCCACCTGTCCAACTTGACATTTTGTCTCTTGCAGGCAAAACACATCTGCATTAATTTCATTAAAGTATTCCATAAAACCCTTTTTAAGCGTTGCTCTTATTCCATTAACATTCCAAGATATAAATTTCAATTCCTTAATCATATTTCCCCCTATAAGTAAATTATTATTATGTAAACATTTTATTTTCTAATATTAAATCCATTTTCCGAAACGTAAACTCCTAATAATATCAATATACAACCGATGATCATTAATCCTGTTATTATTTCATCTAGAACTACTACTGAAGCTGCTACTGTAAATAATGGCATCAAATAAATGTAATTACTTGTTTTGATAGCACCAATCAGTTTAATTGATATATTCCATAACACATAACATGCTGCTGAACCTAACAATCCTAGAAAGGCAATATGCAACCATATATTAGTTGTAAATAAAGGTGATAAATCTGTACCTCCTTCAAAAACAAACAGAACAACAACTCCTGAAATAATTCCATATAAAAATATTCTTCTTGTGACAATAATAGGTGATAATGTTTTGTCTATTTTTTTAAGTGCAAGTGAATAAAATGCCCAAACAACAGCTGCCATAACGGCTAAAAAATCCCCAAATGGGTTAACTTCAAGGTTTACTTGACCATTGTATATTATTAATGTAACCCCTATCATTGCAATTATGAAACCAAATAATAATTTCGGTTGAAAATGCTCATCCTCTGTAAAAAAATGAAGTACAATTGCTACAAACAGTGGTGCTGTCACCAATATTAAACCAACATTAGATACTGTTGTATACATAATTGCTGTATTTTCCATTAAAAAATATCCGCTTACTCCAGTTACTCCAGCTGCTAAGAAAAGCATTTCTTCTTTTATACTTCTAAATCTCATTATCTTAGGATGTATAATCCATAATCCTATATAAGCCAAGAAAAATCTTATAACCATTAACGCCGTTGGTGTAAAGTACTGTAACACTATCTTTGAAACAACAAATGTTATTCCCCATATAAAAGCTACAAATAGCGACATCAAATGTCCTAATATATGTTTTGATCTTTCAGTCATCATATGCTCCTATCATTAATGTTATTATTTCTACTTAAGTTTATTCCAAAAAGTACAATGTCTTAATACAATACCTTGGTTAAGAACATTTCACTCATTTTATCAAAAATAAATGACTTATACAAGCATATAATTTATATGAATTTTCTATATATATATTTTATATGGATTTTCCACATAACCCCATGAAAAGGACCGAGCAAACTTGACTCGGTCCCTGAAAATTCTTACTAAAACTTTGTTGATTTTAAAAAATTGTTATTAAAAATTTGTTAATTACTACTTTAAAAATTACTGCTTGTTAATTGTTAATTGAAAATTTGCTAATTGTTGATTTGTTAATTTGTTAATTTGTTAAATTGTTAATTTGTTAATTTGTTAATTTGTTAATTTGTTAATTATTAATTTTAAAACTTATTAACTTAATTTATTTATTTGTAAATATAAATTTTTATTAGCCTTTATCTTCGACTAATTTTAAAGAGTTATTCTTAAACCTCGCAACATATGTGATGTCATTTATGTTCACTACTTAACTACTCCATAAATATTTACTCACTCATGGGCAATGGTTGTGGCAAGATAGAATTTCAATTCACTAATTGGCCAAACACACTACCTAACATTAACCGCTCCTTTACGCCAGTTAATATACATATGTTGTTACTGCCCCCTACAATACTTTTATGGGGCACTACTATACTGCCCTAATATAACCTACCATTTGGAGTCTTTCAATCATATAATCACTCCTTTATTGTCAGCTAAACAACGTGTAAGCTTACCATATATCAAATAATAAGGTTATTCATGAACTAACCTTTGAGTTAATTATACGCCTAATATTTGTATAAATCAAGGGTTATTTTCAGAAGTTTTTATCATATATACTTAATTGTTTGACAATTCTACGTTTATGCTTGTTATTGTAGTATCAATTCAAAAATGTGAAAATATTATAATTCATTATTACTTTTCAACAAGACGATCAATAACTTTCATAACCTCATCCACCTTTGCTTCTCCACTACCTTCCACAAAGGCTTCTTTAACACAATGATTAATATGTTGTTTTAGTATATCCATATTAGCTCTCTTGAGCAATCCACTAACCGCCATAACTTGATTAGCCACATCAATACAATATCTATCCTCTTCCATCATACTAATAACTTTGTCTAATTGTCCCCTTGCTGTTTTTAAATTTCTCAATGCATTTTTCTTTCCTTCGTTCATCATTTATATCTCTGTTATACTGGTAACTTCATATCCGGCATTAACAACAGCTTGAGTTAAAATATCTACTGAAACTTCACCTACTACAGTTGCACTATTTGACTCAAGATCTATCTCAGCACTTATAACTCCCTTCGTTGCCTTTAGTGCCTTAGAGACTCTGTCTACACAGTGCATACAACTCATTCCTTCGATTGCTAATTTTTTCATATTAATGTTCCTTTCTATATTTAGTATATTGCTAGTATCAACTTTGTTTTTTAATACATTTTTACTTTTAATGCTTTTAGCTGATTCACTAGTCATAATTTTACTTTCTAATTTACTTGGTTTAAATCTTCTAAGTCTAAGAGCATTTGTTACAACAGAAACTGAGCTAAAACTCATTGCTGCTGCTGCAATCATTGGGTTTAATCTAATACCTAAACTATAATAAAACAAGCCTGCTCCAATAGGTATTCCAATAGTATTATAGATAAATGCCCAGAATAAATTTTGTTTTACATTTCTGATAGTAGCTTTACTAAGTTCAATTGCTGTAATAACATCCTGCAACGAATCCTTAATCAACACAACATCGGCCGATTCAATGGCTACATCTGTGCCTGTTCCAATTGCGATTCCTACACTAGCTTTTGTTAATGCAACAGCATCATTAATGCCATCTCCAACCATAGCCACTTTATTATTATTAATCATTAATTCATCAATAACCATTCCTTTACCTTCTGGTAAAACTTCTGAATAAACTTTTCTAATTCCTAGAGTATCTCCTATAGCTTTTGCTGTTATTTTGTGATCTCCTGTTAGCATAATAACTTCTATATCCAATGATTTTAATTGTTTTACCAAGCTAAGAGCATCTTCTTTGATAGTATCTTCAACTACAACAAACCCAATAAATTGCTTATCTAAACTAATTAATAAAGGAGTTTTTCCTTCTGAAGCTGATTGATTATATTCATTACTAAAAAAACTTATTATGACTCCTTCATCAGTTAATAGTCTTTCATTTCCTATTAGTAGTTCTATTCCTTTAATAATACCTTTAACACCTTTTCCAGGTATTGTTTCATATTGACTAACATCTAATAAATGCTCTTCAGTCACTTTATAATTATTCTTGGTGTAATCAACAATAGCTTTGGCATATGGATGCTCCGACATATTTTCAACTGATGCTATCATTATTAGTAGCTCTTTTTCTGTCATCATATCATATTCAACAAATAGTTTAGTCACTGATGGTTTACCTTTTGTTAATGTACCTGTTTTATCAAATACAATCCTATTTATTTGATGTAATTCTTCTAAAGCTTCACCACTTTTTATTAATATTTGGTTGCTTGCACCCTTTCCTGTTCCAACCATTATTGCCGTAGGTGTTGCCAATCCGAGTGCACATGGGCATGAGATAACAAGCACACTTACTGCCATCTGAAAAGCAAAAGAAACTTCTTTACCAAGCAACATCCAAACTATAAATGTAAGCAGTGATATAGCTAGTACAGCTGGAACAAAGTAAGCACTAATTCTATCAGCCATTTTAGCAATAGGTGCTTTAGTACTCTGAGCTTCTTCAACTAATTTAATAATATTAAATAAGGTTGTTTCTTCTCTAGTTCCTGTTACAACAAATTTACCATAACCAATTTTTACATATGTTCCTGCATAAACCAAATTTTCAACTGTTTTCTCAAGTGGTACACTTTCCCCTGTTAACATAGATTCGTCTATCAAAAGGTTTCCTTCAATTATTTCCCCATCTAATGGAACTTTATCTCCTGCCTTTAAAATCAAAATATCTCCGCGATATATTTCTGCAACAGGTTTTAATATTTCTTTCCCTTTTTCATATACTACTCCAACTTCTGGTGCAAGTTGCATTAATGCTTCCATAGCTTTTAGTGTCTTACCTTTTGCCCTAGCTTCAAAGAACTTTCCTAAAGTAATCAAAGTTAATATTACTACTACAGATTCAAAATACAATTCATGTCTATACATACTTATAAGATTCATATCCTGATATGAATATCCATAAGCTAACATAAATATTACAAAAACACCATAAACAAATGCTGCACTTGTACCAACTGCCACTAGGGAGTCCATATTAGGCGCACGTTTATAAAGTGTTCTAAATCCTACTATATAAAACTCACTATTAACTATCATTACAGGAATTGTTATTAACAACTGTATTAATGCAATCATAAGAGTATTATTATTGTCGGCAAAAAAATCCGGAACTATAACACCTAGCATAGGTCCCATAGAAATATAAAATAGTGGAATAGTAAATATCAGAGAAATAATAAGTCTTAACTTAAGTTTTTCTTTATGTTCTTTTGTTTTTGACTTACTATTAGTCTCTTGTTGTTCTAAAACTAATTCATAGCCTATATCAAAAACTTCTTGCCTTAATTTGTCTTCGTTTACGAGAAGTTCATCATATTCTACTACCATCTTCTCACTTGCATAATTAACATTAACTCTTGATACACCTGTAACTTTTGTCAACTGTCTTTCAACTGTCAATGCACAAGCTGTACATGTCATTCCATCAATATCATATTGTTTTTTCATAATCGCCTCCTGACCATCCCCTGCAGGGGGGGGGTATTTATATAATATACTAATTTTGTTTTCTTGTCAATATACTAATACATTTTGTCATAGTC
>JAOZKH010000006.1:54962-56404 GCA_029935405.1 Vallitaleaceae bacterium
ATATACTAATACATTTTGTCATAGTCTCTTCAAAATCTTCTTAACAGTCTTCCTAAGAAAATTCATGAGTTCCTCCACCTTTACTAGTTGCATCCTCTTCTTGTAACTCCACCGTTTGTCTAAATAATCCCGGAGTCATTAATCTAAATTTCAAGAAATTTCTTGCTAATGTTTTAGTTGTATTAAATCCTACACTTTTTGCAATATTTGAAACACTATTATCAGTAGATAGTAGTAATTCACTTGCCCTATTTACCCTAACAAAATTAAGAAAATCCTCATAAGTACGTTCTACTTGATACAATAAAATCATATTTAATTGTTTGACAGATATATGAAAATTATCTGCGACCACTTTAGGTGTCAATGGTTCCATATACTGTCTATAAATATAATCTATAATTTCAAAGGATGTTTTTGTTTCTTTGATTTTACATATTTTGTTAATCTTTTGATAAGTTTTTCTATAATCATTAGCTTTCATTCCAATTCGCGACATGAAAACTTTACTAATATGTGCCCCATCAACAAAACCTAAAATCTCGGCAAGTTCTTCCATAGTAAAGTCTGTGTACAGTAAAAAGTTAGCTGTTTTACCAATTCTCATTTCATTAATTAAATCAAAAAACGATAATCCAGTTGTATCTTTTATATAATGACTTATAGATGACTCACTTAAGAAAAAATTTGCAGACAATTCTTTAAGTGTAAGTTTTTTACTTAAGTTATTATAGATATATTGAATTATTTCAGTATTGTCTATTATTTTAACTTTTTGATTTGTTGATTTTTCAAATAACATTCCAATTCTATAAAACCTAATAATAATTTCAACAACTTTATTAGTAAGATATATATTGCTTAAATCCATTTTATTCTGAGATTCTTTCGTAGCTTCAAAACCAATTTCATTTCGTATTTGTATAAATAATTGATTCATATCTTCTATCTGGGTACCCTCACATTGAATAACTGGGTTAGCTGTTAAGTCAGCAATTATATTAATTAAGTCATTACTTGTATTATAAAAAGATTTAATTAGATTATTAATTCCGTCAAAGTAGTACTTAAGAAGATAAAATTCTAGAGGTTCACTTACAGCAAATACATCTGAAGTTTGCCAAGGTAAAATCGATACAATGCTACCAGGTGCAAGCTCATAATCACGCCCTTGTAACCTCAGTCTACCATTTCCCTTTTTTACAAATAAAAATCTAGACATTTTATGAATGAGAGGCTTTGTTGGATTTTCAATCAATTCAACATCAAAACTACATATTGAACTATGATTATAGTCAGATCTATATTGACTTTGCATGCCTATAATATCATTCATCTCATCACCTCTTAATCTATGATTTACTAATATATGATTTTTTAATACATGATTTTTTAATACATGAATTATTTATTCTATCTATGGTTAAGGTGTCAAAACTAAG
>JAOZKH010000145.1 GCA_029935405.1 Vallitaleaceae bacterium
CATTTTATGGCAGTCTTCAAGCCGTAAAATTCAAATAGGAAACTTTCCTGTATTAGAACAAAGAGACTCCGTCTCGTCCGCTTGCGGTTGTTTCCGCTTGCGCTTGTTTACCGCTTGCGCTTGTTTACCGCTTGCGAATTGTTTACAAAAAAACAAAAATAATAAAACATAAAGGAGATTTCAATGAGACGCAAAGACAAATCAGATATTATATGGCATGACAGAAGAAGACGTTTTGGATTACCACTATCATTTACAAAGTATCATATTAAAGGAAATAGGTTTTTCTTATCTACAGGATTTTTTAGTTCTGAAGAACATGAAATGTTAATTTACCGAATTTTAGACCTTAGTCTAAAGCGTACATTCTGCGATAAATTATTCGGAGTTGGAACTGTTACATTATTTACTGCTGATGAGACTAATAAACAGTTAGTCCTCAAGAAAATTAAACATCCATATGAAACAAGAGATTTAATAAGTAAGATTGTTGAAGAACAAAGAGCACAACTTCATATTCGCGGTCGAGAAATGTATGGTGTCTCAGATAATGAAGTAGGTGGAGATTTTGATGATGGTGATTTGTTTTAATAATACCTTCCGCCTACTATTTGCCCACTAATTGATTGTTAATTAATACCATGGTTAACACAAATATAATAATCCTCTCTTTGTTTTTTAAGCAAATCCTAAGAAACAATATTATAATTTAAGCTATACTAAAATAGTTATAAAGTAAACAAGCTTATTTATAGAAAGAGATATCAGTGAGGTGAATTATGAAAATAGGTATTTTTACTGATTGTTATTATCCACAAGTTAATGGGGTCGTAACATCGGTGTTAATGTTAGAAGAAGAACTAATAAAGTTAGGACATGAGGTAATAATAGTTACTGTTAAAGTCCCAAACCATATTGACGATAAAGATAATATATTTAGAATTAATTCCATACCATTTAGTAGGTGGAAAGAATTCCGTTTAGGTGTTCCGATTTTTAGTGAACCCTTTAAACAACTTAAAAATATGAAATTCGATGTAATACATACACATACCGAATTTTCTATTGGTCTTCTTGGCAAATATATGGCAAAATCTTTAGACATTCCTGCATTGCATACATATCACACAATGTATGAAGACTATTCACATTATGTATTTAACCATAAATATGGTAAAAATCTAATTAAAAAGGCTATCATCAGAGGCAGTAAGTTATATGTTAAACAATATGATGGTATAATAGCCCCTACTGACAAAACCAAGAATGCTCTTAGACGTTATGGTGTTGGCAATAATATCTTCGTTGTTCCTACTGGAATTAATTTAAGACAATTTTCAAAATTTAATTCTAATCATCCTGAATTAATCAAACTTCGTAAGAAATATGCATTATCTAATGATGACAAAATAATTCTTTCACTTGGAAGAGTAAGCGAAGAGAAAAGCATACAAAATATAATCAATCAAATGCCAGAATTGATTAAAGAAGAACCTTATGTAAAATTACTTATTGTAGGTGATGGTCCTTATAAAAACAAACTTCAAAAACTATGTACAAAATTGAATCTTAACGATCATGTCATCTTTACAGGTCAAGTCCCCTTTGATTGTGTAAGTTATTATTACAGTCTAGCAGATGTATTTGTCAGTGCATCAAAGACTGAAACACAAGGACTAACTATCATGGAGGCAATGGCCACAGGTATTCCAGTAGTCGTTTATGATGACCTTAATGTTAAAGATGTTGTCATTGATGGTGTTTCAGGTAGACTGTTTATTAAAGATACAGAATTAACCAAATCACTAATAAATTGTTTTGAAAACGAATATAAGACCAAAAAATTATCTAAAAAAGCTACCGAAATCATAGCTAATCTTTCAAAAGAGAGTTATGCTAAAAAGGCAGAACATGTGTATTATGAGATATTATATAATATACATGAATTTCATAAACTTAAAGCATAATATTTTATTACAAGACTTCCACTCTAAGAAAGGCGACATATGAAAGTTTTATTATACTCAGAAGGATTAAAATACATTGCACAGTCTGGTGTCGGACGAGCAATCAAGCACCAGATGAAGGCACTTGAGCTTAACAATATTGAATATACAACAAATCCTAAAGATAATTACGATATTATTCATATCAACACAACAGGACCAAGAAGTTGTTACCTTGCATACAAATCTAAAAAGCAAGGCAAAAAAGTTATTATGCATGCTCATAGTACTGAAGAAGATTTTAAAGATTCATTTTTTTTCGCAAATTTAGTGGCTCCATTATTTAAAAAGGAAATTGTATTTGCCTATGGATTAGCTAGTGAAATTATCACCCCAACTCCATATTCCAAAAAAATAATAGATTCATATAATATAGGTTTAAAATGTACACCAGTTTCAAATGGAATTGATTTAACTAGATTCACTTATAATGAGAAGGCAGCCAATGATTTTCTCAAGCAATATCATTTTTCACCAACGGATACAATAATTCTATCTGTTGGACTACAGATCAAAAGAAAAGGTATATTAGATTTTATTAAATTAGCTAAAAAAATGCCCAAGCATCAATTTGTATGGTGTGGATACACTAGCAAATGGTTAATGACTAGAGATGTAAAACGAGCAATGAATAATTTGCCAGCTAATGTTCATATGTTAGGTTATGTTACTAATATGATCGGTGCATATTCAGCTTGTAATATCTTCTTTATGCCTACACATGAGGAAACAGAAGGTATTGTTGTTCTAGAAGCACTAGCTATGAAAAAACCTGTATTAATTAGAAACATCCCAGTTTACGATGATTGGTTAAATGATAATATAGATTGCCACAAGGGATCAAATAACACTGAATTTGTCAGTAAAATTCAAGGTATACTCAACAAACACTTACCTGATACTACATTTGAAGGATATGAAATCGCGAAGAATAGAACCCTTGAAAAGATTGGAAAACAGTTAATCAATATATATACAGCCTAAAACTTTTTCTTAGGCACTTAGAGGTATCCTATGAAATATAAAATCAAAAAAAGTAATTTAGTAATATTAGCATTTATCACTATCGTTGTACTATATATAACAACCGGTGGTGAACTTGCACACATTTTAAAAGTAATACAAGAAGTCAATCCCTTCTGGTTATTGATTGCAATAGCTTGTATTATGCTATACTGGTTTTTTAGCGCTTGTACATTATTCATTATGTTAAGAGCCTATGATGATCATATAAAATTAGCTGATATTTTTAAGTTGACATTATCCACTCAATTTTTTAACGGAATAACTCCTTTTGCATCAGGTGGTCAACCTTTTCAAATTTATATTTTGAAAAAACACTCGAATATGGAGCTTAGTAGCATAACTAGCGCATCTATGCATAATTTTATTGTTTATCAAACAGTACTCGTTGCTATGGGTACTATAGCTGTACTTGTTAAGTATATATTTAATATATTTCCAACGAACCCAACTAGTCTTAACTATTTGACTATTGCCGGATTCACACTTAATATTGTCGTTATAAGTGCCATGATCATTATTGCAGTCTCCCCAAAACTCACAAAATCTATATTAGAAAAAATCTATGCTTTAATTAGATTTACTCCTTTCACAAAAAAACTCTCATACATTATGATAAAAACAAATCATACTGTAGAAGAGTTTCATAAAGATATACTTGTATTAATGTCAGACAAAAAAATGTATTTTAAAGTTTTAGCGTTAAACGTTATTAAAATGTTAAGTTATTATGCCGTTGCATATTTTATCTGTCTGTCAGTTGGATTTGATACAATAAATATAATCCAGGCTCTCGTTGCTAGCGCCTATATTATGCTAGTAACATCTGTAGTACCTTTACCTGGTGCTTCTGGTGGTGCCGAAGCAGGCTTTCTTGTGTTTTTTGGTGCCTTTGTCGTTGGTGCCAAAGCAACAGCAATAATGCTATTGTGGCGATTAACAACATATTATATTGGCTTATTTATTGGTATGTTAACTTTTTATTTGGGCTATCGCTCACCATCTACTGATTAATCTATATTATTTCGTCTATCTATATTTATATACTCTCGTCTACGTGCAACACTTCGATAAGCCGGACGTATAATCTTCCCACTATTTACAATTTCTTCAATTCTATGGGAACACCAACCTGTTACTCTTGCCATAGCAAAAAGCGGTGTATATAGTTCTTCTGGAATACCTAACATCCTATATACAAAACCTGAATAAAAATCTACATTTGCACTAACACCTTTATACATTTTTCGCTTTGCAGTAATAACTGCTGGTGCAAGATTTTCAACTCGTTCATATAATTTAAATTCCTTTGTCAAACCCTTTTCGGTAGCAAGTTCTTCAACATATTTTTTAAAAACTACTGCTCTTGGGTCTGAAACTGAATATACTGCATGACCTATTCCATAAATCAAACCTTTTTTATCAAAAGCTTCTTTATTTAATATTCTTTCTAAATAACTTATGATTTCTTCTTCATTCGTCCAGTCGTTAATTTCTGCCTTAATATCATCAAACATTGCCGCAACTTTAATATTTGCACCACCATGTCTAGGACCTTTTAATGAGCCAATCGCGGCTGAAATTGCTGAATATGTATCTGTTCCTGATGAAGTTACAACATGAGTAGTAAAACTAGAATTATTACCACCACCATGTTCTGCATGGAGTACTAATGATAAGTCTAACAGTTCTGCTTCTAGAGTACTATATTTATTATCATGCCTTAACATATGCAAAAAATTCTCTGCAGTACTAAGCTCAGGTATTGGCGAATGAATAACTAAACTGCTTTCACCTTGATAATATTTAAATGCTTGATATCCATACACTGCTAACAATGGGAATACCGAAATCAACTTTAACGACTGTTTTAATACATTTTCCACAGAAATATCATCTGGATTATCATCATAAGAATATAATGCAAGAACACTTCTAGCCAAAACATTCATCATGTCTTTGCTAGGTAATCCCATAATATTATCCCTTACAAATCCATCTGGTAGTTCTCTATATTTACCAATTACCTCTTTAAAATCAGCTAGTTCGTCTTCGACGGGCAATTCACCCATTAATAACAAATAAGTTGCCTCTTCAAATCCTGATCTATTATCTGTTAGGAAACCTTTTACTAAATCATTGATATCCATGCCTCTATAAATCAAACGTCCAGGTTGTGGAATAGTTTCACCATCATCAACAATATAAGAATGTACTTCTCCAATTCTTGTTAATCCAGCAAGAACACCTTTACCACTAAGATCACGAAGTCCTCTTTTGACTTCGTATTTTCTATAAAGTTCAGCATCAATACTATCTGCTTCTTGAACCATTCCCGTCCATTTTGCAATTTGTAGTTTATAATCTTTCATATTACACCTTGCTTTCTCACTTTAATACTATAACGCGCTCCTTTAAGGATAACACTTATAATGTTAAAGGTCAAATGCTAGAAGCTTATGTCTTCTTTACATCCTAGACAATC
>JAOZKH010000146.1 GCA_029935405.1 Vallitaleaceae bacterium
CCATTTTCTTCAAGTTTTTGTCTATCAATAATTTCCATAATCCGTTATACGAAACAGCCATTTATTATACCTCGCTTTGATATTTCTTGATTTTATTGATATGTTTTATACATAATTGTAAACTTTACACTAACATTTCCATTATACTCCTTAGTAGCCTTTCAATCAAATATAATTTTTGATTTATCGAAGTTTTCATTTACATAATTGGAATATATATTTTACTATATAACCAAAGCTTCTAGCCTAGTTGAAATAGCGCTAGTTGCAATATAATAAACATTATTTTAGTATTCTAGTGGTTTCTCATTGCCTATATAGTTTTTTTGCTCCAAACCTCTTTTACCATCAATTTTATCTTGATTCACTTTTAATTGTTGTAGCACTGAAACTCTACCATCAAAATTCTGCTCATAGTTTTGTTCCTTCCCTATATTTCCCGCCTCTTTATTTGTTGTTCCTACTGCCATCTCCACCTCCTCGTCAGTCACATAAACCAGCTCTCCAAAATCCAAACACCTCAACTCATATTCAATCAATTCTTTCAAACTACCATAACTATCCGTATGTACCAATACCTCATCTACATATTTATTAACCTTACACGCTTCTAAATCAATTCTAACCTGTATCTCGTGCAAATCATCTTCAGTTGTTGTATATGCAACATCAATGGCTTTTAAGTCTTCAAAATCAACTTTTTCATCTTCCGAATCATATTCATCAGCTAAAAAATTCATTATTAATTCCTTTGCTATATCTATTTCTGAAACTTCGATTTCCTTTTGTATTGCCTTATCATCCATATTCAATAAATGATCTAGCTCCGATAACCTTATTGTTTTTTCTTTATACTCTTTTGCCTTTGCAAATGGTTTTTTCACTTCCACTTTAGCATTTTCTAATTGTTGCTTTACTCCCTCAAGTTTTGATTCTGTTTTATCAAGTTGATTCTGCATATGGTCAAGTATGTTATCAATTCTTGTGATATTCCCAAACACATCAGAACCTAACGTTACCTTATGATTTAATTCACCTTTTAAATTCAAAGTAAATTGATTAAAGAAACTGTCATATCTAAGTTTCATGTCAAAGCCACGATAAATACCAATCTGTGTTTCTAGATTAGTTTTTATGCCTTTACAGGCATTTAGTAAAGCTTTTCCAGCATTTTCTTTATCCAATTGCCCATAAGTGATTCCATTTACTGTCATTGTATTGAATACCTTTTCTCCTGCAATACCTATGACAGTATTCTCTTTAGCCCTTTTAACATCTTTTACATAACCATTCACTACGTCTTTTAGGCGCTTAATTTCATTAGGAAAATATTTAATAATCTTATCTTCCAACATATATTTATTACTTAGATAATTCCCTTTCATCATTTTCAGTTTACTGACCTGAACATCCAGATCCATCTTTTCTTTTATTATCGGATTACCTGTTGCAAGTGCTTTTATTTCTGCATAAGATAATGTGCTTTCATCAATGTCTTCAGCACTTCTAACCGGAGATTTACTTGTCATAATTTGACTAATAAAGCGTTGCTTATTCTCAACTAATTGCCATAAAAAACTGTCAAATGTATTTTCTGTTACATATCTAAATACTTTGACTTTTGTATTTTCATTACCCTGTCTAATAAGCCTACCAGCACGCTGCTCTAACCCTGCAGGTTTCCACGGACAATCCAAATCATGAGTAGCAATTAGTTTATCTTGTACATTAGTTCCTGTACCCATCTTTTGTGTTGATCCTATAAGAATCCTTATCTTCCCACTTCGTACCTTTGCAAATATTTCATCCTTTTGCTTTTCATTTTTTGCATCATGAATAAAAGATATCTCCTTTTCGGAAATACCCTTTTCCATTAATTGTTCTTTTAAATCATCATAAACATTAAATTCACCATTAGCTTTTGGTGTTGATAAATCGCAAAATACTAACTGAGTTGATTTATTTTGATTTGTTGTTTTCCAAACATCAAAAACATTATTTGCACACGCTGCAACTTTACCATCTTCATCTCTTGGAAGTAACGGATTAATCAATCTCTGATCTAATGCTAGTTTCCTACCATCATTTGTTATCATAAGCATATTATCAACTGTTGAGTCGACAATCTTACTTCTTACAATTTCGGCTCTATCTGAAAGACTTTTAACCATTTCTTTTTGATGTTCACTTGGTTTAATCACTACTGTTTTAAATTCAGCTTCTGGTACAGGTAAGTCCAGTATGTCAGAAGTTTTAATATCAGCTACTTCCTTAAACATATTCATTAGTTCTGGTAAATTATAAAATTTACTGAATCTTGTCTTTGGTCTGTAACCAGTTCCTTCAGGACTAAGTTCAATCGTTGTAGTTGTTTCTCCAAAAGTGCTTGCCCATGCATCAAAATGCTCTAAATTATGTTGTTTTAGTGCTCCATGTTGCAAATACCTTTGCATCGTATATAACTCCGTCATTGAGTTTGATATCGGCGTTCCTGTGGCAAAGATAATGCCTTTTCCATTAGTTATTTCATCCATATATCTACATTTCATAAACATATCAGAAGATTTTTTAGCTTCACTTTGCCCTATACCTGCTACATTTCTCATCTTAGTGTATAAAAATAAGTTTTTGAACCCATGAGCTTCATCTACAATCAGTTTATCTACACCAAGTTCTTCAAAAGTCACCACATCATCTTTTCTACTTTGATCATTTAATTTTTTCATCTTAACTGATAGTGATTTTTTAGTCTTTTCAAGTTGCTTAATTGAAAATCTATCACCACTATGTGCCTTTAATTCTGCAATACCATCTGTGATTTCATCAATCTGTCTTTCCATATCTAATCGTTGTCTTTCAATACTCATAGGGATTCTTTCAAATTGTGTATGTCCTATGATTACTGCATCATAATCACCAGTTGCAATTCTTCCACAAAACTTTTTACGATTTTTAGGTTCAAAGTCCTTTTTAGTTGCGACTAAAATATTAGCTGATGGATATAATTTTAAAAATTCACTTCCTATTTGCTCCGTCAAATGATTCGGCACAACGAATAAACTTTTTTGGCAAAGTCCAAGTCTCTTGCTTTCCATAGCACTTGCAATCATTTCAAAAGATTTTCCAGCACCTACACAATGAGCCAATAAAGTATTCCCACCATACAACGCATGGGCAATTGCATTTTGTTGATGTTCACGAAGTTCAATCGTTGGATTCATACCTTCAAAAGAAATATGTGAACCATCAAACTCTCTAGGTCTAACTGAATTGAATTTTTCATTATATGCTTTAACCAACCTATTGCGTCTCTCTGGCTCTTTCCAAATCCATTCTTTAAATGCTTCTTTTAATGCATCCTGTTTTTGTCCTGCCAACATAGTCTCTTGTTTATTTAAGACTGATTTTACTTTTCCATCAGGATCAGTTACTCGATCAAACACTCGTGTATCTTTTAAGTTTAAGGAGTCTTCTATTATTTTGTAAGCATTAACTCGACTTGTCCCGTAGGTCATATTGGCCTTAATATTACTTCGATCTGCTGATTTACCTTCAACATTCCAATTAGCTGTAAAACTAGAATAATGAACTTTTATATCCCACCTTGCATAACCTGGTGTGTCTAGTGTTTCATATATGAATTTTTCAATGTCTTTTTCAGGAATCCACGTAGCACCTAATCTCACATTAATATCCGTCGCTTCTAATTCTTCTGGCATTATTTGTTCTAACGCTCTTATATTTATTGTGAAACTTTCCATGTTGTTTTTGTCTGCATATCTAGCATCTGTAAGCTTTTCTCTAACATTACCTGATAAATACTCATCTGCATTAAAATATTTCGTCATGCTATCGCCTTCAATAAATCTTGGGTTTTTATAAATAATTCCTTGTAAGTCTTTTGCAATTTCAGTTTCTGATAAGTCAGTAAGAGACATTATATATTCCATATCAACTTTGGCTTTTTCTGAAACAGATAACGCTAGAGCTTCAATCGGTTTGTCTACATGTGTTGGAATTGTCCTTTTCTTAATCGTTCTTCTTGAAAACATATCTGCTTTTGTGACTATTCCATGTTCAATATCAATATTCTCTAGTGAACAAATTAATGCATAAGAAACATCACTATTAAAAAGTTTTGCATTTTTTTTATCATTTAGATAGCCATGCTCATCAACAAATTTATCATAATTATTATTGAGTAGTTTTTGACCATGGACGATATCCTCATCTGAATATTCTTCGGTTTGAAGACGAATTAATTCTCGTGTTGCATCTCGTATTTCTATTAAGCTTTTTAATCTTGGAATATCTTTTTCTTTGATATCAGGTTTTATCATGATAGAATTTTCTCTGAAATATAGTTCCCCATCAATAACCGTATAACTGTAATTACGAACTGTTGGATCGGCTGGTAAATGTTCATCTTCTATTTCTGCTTCAACTTCAATATCAACTTCTATATAACCATTTATATTATTAATAACTTCTGAAAGTTGTTCCGATAATTCAGCTCCTTCTATAGGCTGACATACACTTGTCATGCCATACCTTGTTGATTCTAATTCCATGTTTCCAAGAATCATTTCAGGATGATCAACATAATATTGATTCATGGCTATACCGTTTTCATCTTCTGATAAATATATCCAATCTAGATCAATATCCATCAATCTATCTCTTTTCTTCAAAAAGATAATATCAGATGTTACTTCTGTTCCTGCATTGGCTTTAAATGCATTATTTGGCAATCTAATAGCACCTAACAACTCTGCTCTTTGAGCTATGTACTTTCTTACATTTACACTTTTCTTATCCATTGTGCCTTTAGATGTAACAAAGGTAATAATCCCACCTGCTCTTACTTTATCAAGGGTTTTAGCAAAAAAATAATCATGGATTAAGAACTTTTCTTTTTCGTATCGTTGATCATATACTTTATAATCACCAAAAGGTACATTTCCTATGGCAACATCAAAAAATTCATTTCGAAGTCCGGTATTCTCGTATCCATCAATCGTAATATTAGCATTTTGATACAATTGTTTCGCAATTCTACCTGTTAAATCATCTAACTCTACACCATGTAATTTACTACTGCTTAATGTATCTGGTAGCATTCCAAAGAAATTCCCTACACCACAACTTGGTTCTAATATATTACCGGTTTTAAAGCCAAGATTTTCTAAACCTTGATAAATACTTTTTATGATTGTAGGGGATGTATAATGGGCGTTTAACGTTGATTCTCTGGCGCTTTTAAATTCATCATCGCTTAACAACACTTTTAATGTTTGGTGAGTTTCACTTACCCAAGTTATATTATTGTTTTCATCAAATACATTAGCCAAACCACCCCAACCAATATATTTTGAAAGCACCTCTTGCTCTTCTAATGTTGCTAATCTATCCTCTGATTCTATTTGTTGCAAGATTCTTATTGCTTGTATGTTCGCTAAAGCTTTTTCTCTATTAGATCCAACACCAAGATTTTCATCAGTAATAC
>JAOZKH010000147.1 GCA_029935405.1 Vallitaleaceae bacterium
TCCAGAATTTGCACCTCTGTCAAGAGTAATTACAGGAATATCTTTGTCATTCGCCATCTTAATTGCGTTACCTACAGCGTCTGAATCTGTTGGATTGATAAGAATAACGTTAACATTTTGAGTTAATAAGTCTTCCATGTTTGCAAGCTCTTTAGCAGGGTCGTTTTGTGAATCAAGAACAATAAGTTCAACGTCTGATTTCTTAGCTTCTTCTTCTGCGCCTTCTTTTAAGTCAACAAAGAAAGGGTTGTTAAGGGTAGAGACAATTAAACCTACCTTGTTTGATGTTGCTGCTGGTTCATCAGTGTTTTTCTCTTCACTGTCAGAGCTTTTGCAACCAATAACTGTCATTGCAAGTAATACAAATACCATTGATAATGCTAATAATTTTTTCATAATAATCCTCCGTTTATTTTTCTTTACGATCTAATAACACCGCAATAAGAATTACCAAACCTTTTGCAAGTAATTGATAATATGATGATACGTTAAGTAAATTTAATGCGTTGTTTAGTATCCCAATAATAAGTGCACCGACGACGGTTCCAAGTACAGAGCCAATTCCGCCGGCAAGTGATGTACCGCCAAGAACAACAGCGGCGATAGCGTCAAGTTCGTAACCAGTTCCTGCTGTAGGTTGAGCAGAAGATAACCTTGCTGTAATAATGACGCCTGCTAGAGCAGCTAACAAACCGCTGATACCATAGACAAATATCTTAACTCTATGGACATTAACACCGGACAGTTTAGTTGCTTCTTCGTTTCCACCAATGGCATAAACATAACGACCTATGGTGGTGTGTTTAAGAATAAAGTAGCCTAATCCAACAGTGAAAATCATAATTAAAATTGGATTAGGAATACCGAAGGTATAACCATTTCCTATAGCAGCAAATATTTCAGCGTTAGCTTCATAACCAGCGCTAATTGGTTTTCCATCTGAAAACACTAGTGTAGCACCACGGAAAATAGTCATAGTTGCTAGAGTTACAATAAAGGGTTGTAGATACCCTTTGGTAATAATGAATCCATTAGCCATGCCGATAGTACAACCAACAATTAATGCAGCGATTAGTGCTACAGCTGGATGATAACCGCTACCGACTAAAAAAGCGGCAATAGCCCCACTGAAGGCAAATGTAGAGCCTACTGAAAGGTCGATTCCTCCAGTTAATATAACAAAGGTCATGCCAACTGCGATGATAGCGTTAATGGATGTTTGTCTTAAGATGTTAAAAATATTAGAACCAGTCATAAATCTATCACTTAAAAATGAAATAATGATGGAAAAAATGATTAACCCGATGACTGATTGAAATCTAGATAAATTGGCTTTTAATTTAGGATTCATTGTTATCACTCCTTATACCGACAGCAAGACGCATAATACTTTCTTGAGTCGCTTCTTGTTTTTCTAGTGTTCCTGATACAGTACCTTCGTGCATAACAAGAATTCGATCACACATACCTAAAAGTTCGGGTATTTCTGATGAAATCATAAGTATACCCATACCTTGAGTTTTAAACTCATTCATTAGTGTATATATCTCTTTCTTTGCACCTACATCAATTCCTCTAGTTGGTTCATCGAGGATAAGAATCTTAGGTTTTGTTAGTAAGCTTTTAGAAATACTAACCTTTTGTTGATTTCCACCAGAAAGATTTTTGACCTTTTGGTTTTCTGATGGTGTTTTAATAGATAACTGATCAATATATTTGATTGCTGCCTGTTTCTCAACTCGATGATTTATTAGTAATCCATTTGCCAAACTTCTAAGTGCAGATAACGAAATATTTTCTTTGATGCTCATACCAAGCACTAAACCATCTTTTTTTCGATCTTCCGAAACATAGGTAATTCCAGAATTAATTGCATCAATTTCTGATTTGATTTTAATAGGTTTACCGTCTAAGATGACCTGGCCGTTTTTATATTTATAATAACCATAAAGTGTTTTTGCTAGTTCGGTTCTTCCGGCACCCATTAAACCAGCAATGCCTAAAATTTCACTTTTTCTAATTTGAAAAGATATGTCATGAATCAAATGATTTTCAAGATTTTTAACTTCAAGAAAAACTTCTCCTAGTTCATTATCTACATAAGGATATTGTTCTTCTAGTTTTCGACCAACCATCATCTCTATTAGTTGATCTTCATTAATTTCAGTAACAGGTTTTTCAGCAATAAACTTTCCGTCTCTAATAATGGTAACATCATCACATATTTCGAAAATTTCTTTGAGACGATGGGAAATATATACGATGCTCTTACCTTCAAGTCTTAATTGGTTAATAACTTTAAATAAGCGATTTGTTTCCTCAGAAGTTAGTGCATCAGTTGGCTCGTCCATAATAATTAATTCAGCGTCAAGAGAGAGAGCTTTTGCAATTTCTACCATTTGTTTTTGCCCAATAGAGAGATTTTTAATCTTATGTTTTGGATCTGTATCAATATTTAATGGTTTTAATAGGTTAGCAGAATCTTTGTATAATTTTTTCCAATCAATTGTACCAATTTTAGTTTTTGGTTCTCTGCCTAAAAATATGTTTTCACCTATTGAAATTTCATCTATAAGATTAAGCTCTTGATGTATGATTGATATACCGTGGATTTGAGCATCTTTTGGTCCCTTTACATTTAATTCCTTACCTTTGTAGATTATTGTTCCCTCGGTTTTTTTATAAATACCTGAAAGGATTTTCATAAGTGTTGACTTACCTGCACCATTTTCGCCAAGAAGAGCCATAACGCTACCTTTGTAAACATTAAGATGAACATTATCTAATGCTTTAACTCCCGGAAATACTTTACTTACATTTTGCATTTCCAATACTTTCTTATTCATATAAGGTCTCCCTCCTAAAAAATCACACCAGATTGTAAAATAATATTTGCATAAGAGGTACATTCACCGGTTCTTATTACCGCTTTAGCAGTGTTGCATCGTTTTTTAAAATTTTCGTGAGTCAAATAACTTGAAGTTGTGTCGGGTAAGCGATTTCCAATTTTTTCTTCAAGCTCAGGATTACTCTTAGATATTTCGTTTGCTAAAATATATGATTCACACTGAAAAACATCGAGTAATGCATCTAAAACTTGTAGAAAACTTGGAACACCACTTATGAGAGCTAAATCTATTCGAGTTACGTGATCAGGGATTGGTAATCCGGCATCAGCAATAACTATTTCATCAGTGTGTCCCATTTTACTGATAACAGACATGATGTCAGCGTTTAACATTTGACCCTTTTTCATAGGTGTTTCACTCCTTCAAAATTTGTGATATCTAAAGTGTTTGGCAATGAGCTTTGAGCGCCGTGTCTACTAACAGTAATTGCAGCGACTTTCATGGCATAATCTATTGAGGCTTCAATAGTATTACCAAGAGAAAGTCGTGTTAGTAAACCACCTATAAAGCTATCACCTGCAGCAGTTGTATCAACGGCATTAACGTTGTAACCTTTAGCACTGTATTCATGTCCATCACAATTAAGGTAATAAGCTCCGTTTTTACCTAGTGTAATTAGTATTTCCTTAACACCTCTTGCAAAGAGTAAGTTAGCACCGTGTTTTATGTTTGCAATTGAATCTGCCTTAATGCCGGTAATGAGTTCGAATTCAGATTCGTTAGGAATAAGCATATCAGTATGATCGATTAAGTTTTGATCAAGGATTCTTGCAGGGGCAGGGTTCAAAATGGTTTTAACCCCAAGTTCCTTGGCTTTTATAAACATAGTTTCAATAGTTTCTAGTGGTGTTTCTAATTGAGCAAGAACGTAGTCTACGTCTTTTAGATGTTCGCTTGTAATCATAGTAGGTTTTAGTTCAAAGTTTGCACCAGGTATAACAACAATAGAATTATCACTATCGTCGTTGACCATAATCATAGCTAGACCAGTAGAGATGTTATTAGCTGTTTTTATATACTTAGTATCAACATTATTAATTGTTAAGTTACTTAATAAGGTTTGTGCAAAGTTATCATCTCCAACCATACCTAACATAGTTACATTTCCACCAAGACGCCCTATAGTGACTGCTTGATTTGCTCCTTTGCCTCCAGGGATTTCACTAAGACCTTTCCCAAGTACAGTTTCACCAACTTGAGGTGTGCATTTTACGTGGGTAACTAAATCCATATTCAAACTTCCAATAACAAGTATTTGTTTCATATAATCCTCCTTATTTAAACGTTTAACCTGTTGCAATTGTATGCTTCAAGTGGTTTTTGAGTTATGTTCTTGTTGAGTTTCTAATAATAAGTTCAGTACTAAGGGTGTATTCACTTTGATTGTTATGTTCATTATTAATCATTTTTATAAGCATTTCAGCAGCCTTGTATCCCATTTCGTATTTTGGCTGACTTACAGTTGTAAGTTCAGGAGTAACTAAGCGAGCAATATTTACATCGTCGTATCCGACTACTCCAATATCAGTTGGTACAGATAATCCATGTTTTTGTAAGCCTTTTAGCACACCGACAGCGATCATATCATTGCCACAGAAAACACCATCAAAATCATGACCATCTTCAATAAGTTGTTCAATAGCATTATGTCCCCAAGTTGTAGTATACATACCTTCGTATAAATGGTTAGGTAGTGGTTGCTGATTATTGGATTCTAAAGCTTTTAAATAACCATTATATCTGTCTCTTGCAGTCTTGCTAGTAAGGGGCCCGGTAATGTGAAAAATACGCTTATATCCTTTTGCAAGCATATGACAAACGGCTTCGTAAGCACCGACTTCGTTATCAACAACGATTTGCCCTTGATTACTAAGATTAGGGATAACTCTGTCAACAGTAATGACTGGAACAGTAACTCTTTGTAATGATGCACTAATATTAGTTCTTCTGCTAGAGGCGGTAAAAATAATACCATCAACCATTTTTTCTTGAAGCATATCAATATAAGCATCTTCTTTAGATAAAACATTATCTGAATTACAAAAAATAACGGTGTAGCCGTCTATATTGGCTTTGTCTTCAACACCTCGAGCGACTTCGGGGAAAAACGGATTTGTAATATCAGGGATAACTAATCCGATAGTTTTGGTACTTTTAGTTACCATGGAGCTTGCGATTCTATTTGGAATATAATTATACTTATCTACAATATCAAGTACCTTTTCTCTTGTAGAAGCAGAAATGCGTTCATCTTTATTATTAACGACCATAGAAACGGTTGCAGTAGAAACACCTGCTAGCTTAGCGATATCCTTTATTGTAAGTTTCATAAGATCACCTTCTTGTTTAAACGTTTAACTAAATTATATCACTATTTTTGTAGATGTCAATAGGCTATTGGTCATAAAAAGTTCATAGTACGGTCTATTCATAAAATAGGCCACAGCTTTTTTGTGCACCGCTTTATATAGGAAGAAACTCGGTTATATTTATATATGGTTATATAAAAAACAAGAAAAGTAAAAAAAGTAGGAACAAAGCTTGACAAACACATAGGTATATAGTACTATGTAT
>JAOZKH010000148.1 GCA_029935405.1 Vallitaleaceae bacterium
AAAAGTCAACTTCTATATATGTCATGTCTATCAAGGTCTTTCATATACGCAATATTAAAGGGTGATCGCATTCCTTCAAGAGACACAACAATTAATCTTTCCTTTAGTATTAAGGCAACTTTAGAAGAAAGTTATAATCTACTAAAGTATTCTGGTCATCAACCATTATACGCCAAAGATTTACGAGATACAATAATAATATTTGGCATAAAACAAAAAATGTCATTAGATGAAGTCAATGACATTTTATATGATTTAAATATTGAAATTATTGGTTGGTAAATCACTCGTTACTGCTAGTCATATGTTCATGGTCTTTAAGATGCTCTAAGCAATACTCATAATAACCATCACATTTTGAACAATATCTAAATTCTAAACTCGGATCATCATGCTCTGTTTTTCCACAAACATGGCATTTATGTTTATGTTCTGATCCTGTTTTCATACTGTTATCATATTGTTTCTTTCTAGATGCATTTTTAGTTCTATTTGCAGGTCTTTTGATTAATTCTTTTCCAAAAAACAACAAATAGTTACCAACTCCAGCTATAATACTTAATTTACTTCCTATAGGTCCACTAACAAACATAAATAATGTAAACAAAGCACTTATATATGCTAAGTATTTTACTTTTACAGGAAGAATAAAATAAATTCGTATTTCGTAATTTGGATAAAGGGTAGCAAATGCAAAAAACAGTGTTAAATTCAAATATGAAGCATCTGCCATCAAAACATTTCCTGTAACGAGAGAATACGCTAAACTAGATATAACTATAAAAGTCATTCCTAAAAAGTAATAAACATTGAATTTAAAACTTCCCCACTCTTGTTCTAGTGTTCTGCCAATAAACATATAAAACATTAAAACAAATATTATAAATATTAAACTAGTTGTAGGAGGAATCATCACAAAAGTGAAAATTCTCCAAATTTGACCTTGAAAAACATATTGTGGTATAAGCACTAACTGATATACCAGTCTTCCCTGTCCTGCTAAATCAAGTATGAAAACAACTGCATTAGCAAAAACTATATATAACATTAAATTATGAATTGCATACTTTGAGTATTTTCTTTCTAGTCGGTCTAATAGCTTCATGGTATCACCTTTTATTCAAAAAAATCATCGTCCAAATCTTCAGGTGCTTCAAAAACGTCAATTGAATCTTCTTCCTTAATTTCTTTAACTACTTCTTCTTCTTTAACTTCTTCTTTAACTTCTTCTTTAGTAGATTTTTCTTCATTTGTATCTACATTTTCTTCTTCATTTACATCTTCGTCATCATCATTACAACAACAAGATGGATCATCGCAGCTTTCATCATCACAACACTCGTCATCACCACAACAACAACAACTATCATCAACATTGTCAGTTATCTGAATTCCTGAAGCTGTAGCATTATAGTTTATGTATAATGTTTTTGTTTTAGGTGTATCCTCATCTTGATCTACTTGAATACCACTTGCATTATTAGTACCTTCTAGAACAATTTCTACATCTTTAGGAATAAACACCTTAACACCACTACACAGTGCATAAATATCTAAATATACTTCATCGTCTGCAAATTCCACATCGCTTAAGTCAATCATTACTCCAGAAAACATTGCTGCAATTGCTTCTCCTTCAAAAATATCATACTCATATCTTTCACCCTTAAACAATGAAACCTTATGGTACATTGACTTGATTGTATCATATTTCTTATAAACCCATGCTCCAGCACCAACAACAGCACCTAATGCAACTATTTGACCAAACTTACTTTTTCCCATCATATCACCTCGTATAATTTCTATATTCTAGTTGTATGTTACGTATTATATTATAACATAAGTTTTATAATAAAATATTATATTTTCATTAACAGTGTGGTTCAGTTGTTAAAAATTATATTTATTCATAAAATTATGAACCAATTCCATATATTCATCAGAGTTATCCATATAGGAACACGCATGTTTAGATCCTTGAAATATATGAATTTCTTTATTTTTTTCTTTAGCATTATATAACTCATTAACCATTTCTGTTGGTACGTAATCATCATCTCCACCATGAATAAATAATATAGGAATATCAATTTTATTCATCATTTCAATTGGACTATCTTTTGAAATAGAAAAACCATACATTTTATTAGTCATAAATTCCGATATAGGCATTAACGGAAACTTTGGAAGTGAATGCTCATCTTTTAGACGTACTGCAAGTTCATCATATGCGCTAGAAAACCCACAATCTTCAACGATAAAATCTACATCACTTATGTCACTCATAAGCATTGCTGTTGCTGCTCCCATAGATTCCCCATGTAACCCAATAATAATATCTTCACCATCTTTTTCTTTAGCATATTCTATAATTTTTAAACCGTCCATCTTTTCAAATGCTCCAAGTGATGTAAATTCTCCACCAGATAATCCATGGTTTCTGTGGTCATATATAATCACATTATATCCTCTTTCCATAAACATATTCATGTATTTAACAGATGACCATAAACTTACTGTTATCCCATGAATAATAATTATAGTTTTGTTAGAATTTTGTGTAAAATAAAAGCCATGAATTTTATATCCAAAAGATGACTCAATATAAAATTCTTCTTTTGTTAAACTATGGAACCATTTTTCTTTGAAATTTCCTTTTTCTATCTCATCATGGTAGTGTTTGTTATATTCAATAGTTTTCGGATAAACAACATCCCTTGTTAATTTATAACCTGCTCCAGCCATGCTTGCTGCTGCTGCAAATGCACCAATTGAAGCTTTTTTTAATATTTTAGATGAATTTGTTTTATTTGTATTGCTCATGCTTTCTCCCTTTATTTATTTATTTATTTATTTATTCACTTATTCACTTATTCACTTATTCACTTATTCATAATTTTTCTTATTTAATCACTTTTTTACTTACTATTTATTAATCCATATTTAATATGTTCTATCATAGCTTCTTTTGCTTCATTTCCATTTCTGTTTTCAATCGCTTCCATTATTCTTTTATGATGTTGTCTGACAATATTTGAAGCTTCGATTTTATTCTTCGTTTTTAAGTATCCACCTTCAATTCCATTGTTAATAATAGGAATAATTCTCTCCATAATTGGGTTTTTAGTTGCTTTAGCTATTGCATTATGAAAATGAATATCCGCTTGTGAATGATCTTCATGAGAATTCAATAAACGTTCAACTTCTTCATATGCTTTTCTTATCTCAAGAATATCCGCATTAGATCCCCTATTTGTTACAATTTCCACTATTTGAGGTTCAATAATTAATCTTATTTCAAAAAAATGCTCTAACAAATCCCCTTCTTTCATGAATTCTACACCAAGAGGATCTTTATAAACACCTGGATTTTTCGTAACAAATGTACCCCTACCTCTTCGGACTTCTAAAACATTAGTTGATACTAATATTTTAATTGCTTCTCTAATCGTAGATCTGCTTACATTTAATGTATTAGCTAGCTCTATTTCATTCGGTAATTTATCTCCAGACTGAAAATGATTATCTAAAATCATATTACGGATATCAATCACTACTTTTTCTGACAAAATCCCTTTATCGTACATAATTACCTCCACGTTCACAGATAGCTGATATGAATCATATCATATCAGCTATCTGTGTTTTTGTATATAATTTATTGTTTTTATCTTTGAACTCTACCAGAAGCATCACCACTTATAAGTGTTTCCACTTCTTCTACAGTAGTAAGATTTGCATCTCCAAATATAGTATGTTTAATAGCTGATGCTCCAACAGCAAACTCCAATGCATATTTAAAGTCTTCAGAGCTTAACATACCATAGATTAACCCTCCCGCAAAAGAATCTCCTCCGCCAACTCTGTCTACAATTCTTATATTATAATGTTTAGATTGATAAAATTCTTCACCATTATATATAAGTGCTGACCATCCATTATCTGAAGCTGAATGACTTTCACGAAGTGTTGTCACTATATATTTAAAATCAAAAGCTTCTTTCATTTGTTTAAAAATACTTTTGTATCCTTCAATCTCTAATTCACCTTGTGTTACATCAGTTTTCCCAGGTTTAAAACCTAGAACTTTCTCTGCATCTTCTTCGTTTCCAATACAGACATCAACATATTTCATTAATTTAGTCATACATTCTTTAGCTTCTAAAGTAGTCCAAAGTTTTTTCCTATAATTCAAGTCAACAGAAACTGTAACGCCATTTTTTTTAGCGGCTTTACATGCTTCTAATGTAATATCTCTAGCTAAGTCACTAATTGCAGGTGTAATTCCTGAAAAGTGGAACCAGTCTGCATCCTTAAATATTTCGTCAAAATCAAAATCCTCAACTATTGCTGTAGCAATCGAAGAATTAGATCTATCATATACAACTTTTGAAGGTCTCATAGATGCTCCATGTTCAAGATAATATATCCCGATTCTATCTCCTCCACGTTTTACATATTTAGTATTAACACCGTATTTTCTCAAATGATTAATCGCTGATTGTCCTATTGGATTATTCGGTAATTTTGATACAAAGTAACTATCTAAACCATAATTAGCAACAGATACTGCAACATTTGCTTCTCCACCTCCATATATTACATCAAAACCCTTTGCTTGAATAAATCTTTGTTTATCTGGTGGTGATAAACGCAACATTATTTCACCTAAAGTAACAACTTTTTTCATAATTCCTCCTAGTTATACCAATTCTTCTCTTGCATTTTTAACAGCTTCAACGAATAATTTACCTATCTTTGTAATCGATTCATAATCCCCAGTTTTTGCCCCTTTTGTTAAAACACTTCCCACTCCAACTGCAATAGCACCGGCTTTAATCCATTCGCTAACATTATCTAAATCAACTCCACCTGTAGGCATGTAATTTCCTTGTGGAAGTGGTCCTTTAAATGCTTTTATTATTGAAGGCCCAAACGCATTGCCAGGAAATACTTTTAATATATCGGCTCCCGCTTCAAGTGCTTCTACAACTTCTTTAGGTGTCATAACACCTGGCATTATAGGTATTGCATAGCGATTACATAGTTTTACTGTATCAATATCAAAATATGGACTTACAATGTATTTAGCACCTGCAAGTATTACAGCTCTAGCTGATTCAGCATCTAGTACTGTTCCAGCTCCTATTATAATATCTGTTTCTTTATATGTTTCTGCTATTTCTTTAATAATATCTACCGCACCTGGAACTGTTAATGTAATCTCAACGGCCTTTATTCCACTCTTTACTATAGCCTCAATAATATTATGACCCTGTTTTTTTGACTCTGCCCTAACCACTGCTACAACACCACATTCTAATATTCTATTAATCGTATCATATTTCTTCATATTTACCTCCTGATTTGCATGTCTGTTGTCAGACAACTCTTGTTAACTTTATAATACTCCATATACAAATAGATGTCAATGTATAACTGCATCCATTAACATCTAT
>JAOZKH010000149.1 GCA_029935405.1 Vallitaleaceae bacterium
AAGATGCCTATTTCAGTCCAAGTGATTACAGAGCTTAACAACTTTAAAACAACCATGATAGAAAAAATTAAGGACAAAGGATATCGTATATATATCATAATACCTAGTATTTTGTTGTTACTTATTCTAGTGATAATAACTAGGAAGAAGAAATGGTTGAGTCGTGTGTTAATGATTTTAGTGTCCGTAATATCTGCGGGATTAATCTACTATATTTACTATTACTAGAGCTATATAGTGCCGGTAAGAAGAAGGTTCTTCAAATGGTTCTAAACTAAATTTTAATCTTTCACTGTTGCAAAGGTATGTTCAATAGCTATGAATGCATCTACGATATCAGGATCAAAATGTTGACCACGACCTTCATAAATTATTGAAACAGCTTTTTCGTGGGAGAATGCTTGCTTGTAGATACGGTCACTAGTCAGAGCGTCGTAGACGTCAACGAGAGCTACTAATCGACCTGCAAGGCTAATGGATTCACCACGAGTTCCTTTTGGATATCCCTCACCATTCCACTTCTCGTGATGATCAGAGATGACTAACTCAGCTAGATTAAAATAAGACTCGTCATTACCTTTGTAGATACGTTTGGCTTCATGAATAACACTTTGTCCTTTGTTAACATGTTCTTTCATGATTTCAAATTCATCGTGAGTTAATCGACTTGGTTTTCTAAGGATATTATCAGGTATACCTACTTTTCCAATATCATGTAGTGGAGCAACTTGCACGATGCTACGGATATATTCTTTCGTTAAAATATTCGTGTATTTAGTATTTTTTCTGACTTCCATGCATAATAAATGTAGAAAATCTTGAATATTATTGATGTGTTCTCCGGTTTCACTATCACGCATTTCAGCTAAAGCACCAATGGATGTAACGAGAGCTGCTTTTGAAAGTTCCTTTTCAGTTTGAAGATTATGTAAGGAACTTTTCATTTCATCAGCACGTTTGACTAATAGGCGAAATTCGTCTTTCTCTTTGACGATAGGTGCTTCAAAGTCAAGCTCGCCACTTTCAATTCGTTTAAACATATCCATAAGTTTTCCAACGTTATTATAAATACCTGAATTGATCCTTGATAGTAGAATAATTTGAAAAATCATAAAAACAGTAAATATAATCACGATTGTCCAACGTGCACTATTACGCTCTGTATTTAATTCTTTTCTTAACAACTGCATATGGGTAAGTTCACTATCAATTAAGTCCTGAATCAATGTATTGATGACAACGTTATAAGTGGTAACTTTATCACGATGAATAGATGCTTCTGTTATATTATTATTTTTCATAGAACTAACAACAACCACAGAATTTATTTCGAACTCTTCAACAGTGTGTTTAATACGTCGCATTAAATATAAGCTTGAATTGTTCTTAATTTGGGTTCCTAATAGATCAAGACTCATTTGTAAATCTTTTAATCCAAGCATTGTTGCTGCTTCATTATCTTGTGTATATTGGGAGTAAACATCGATGACTTCATCAGTTATTAAATCTGATAAATATGAAATATCTTCAGCAATTGATATATTTTCTGTTAAATGTTCATACTCAAAAATCATGCGCTCATATCGAACGGATGTTAAAATCATAATGGCTGAAAAGACCAATATTGACATAACTATAGTTATTCGCAGTTTATTTTTAATTGTTAGTATCATTGATTAATCAGCTCTTTCGTTATGGTTTGTGTTTCGATATAGTTATATGAATCTATATTTTTATCATTCAGTAATACAGTAATAATTTCAGCTGCTATAATGCCAAAGTCGGGTGGATTTTGTTTAACCGTGTAAGCTAATTGATCGTTAAGAATTGCATCATAAGCGTCATCTATACCATCAAAACCTGTGACTGTGACCTGATCTAAAAGATTTAACTCATTAAGAGCCAAAATAGCGCCAATAGCCATACGGTCATTACCACAGACGACTAAATTTGTATCACTATACATTTCGAATTCATCCATTATATGTGCATATGAAAAGTGCTCTTGCCAACCACCGTCATACTCCCTTAATAACGTAGCATTGCTATGATTTGTGATTGCGTTTTTAAATCCGTCGCGCCTCTGAATGGCATTGGTATTATTCATATCACCGTTTATAAGAATTGCATTATAAGTATCAAGGTCATTAGTAAGAAATTGATTAAGTGCATCATATGCAGCTTGCTCGTTGTTTATTTGTACGTACGCAACTAATTCTAAATCTGGATTTCTTACTGCAAGGTCATCAGTGTCTATGGGAGTATCTACAATGACCACAGGAATACCTTGCTGAGTTGCAAGAGCAATACTTTGATTAATGGCAATCGTATCATTAGGGATTAAAATTATCCCATCAATACCTGAGTATATATACTCAATAAGAATTTTATTCTGTTCATTTATTGTATTGGTATAAGAGTATGGAGACTTACGTATTACTTGATAACCTTGTAAGCCTAGTTTCTCTTCAGCAGTATCCATAACAAGATCAAGAAAAGGATCACCTTCATATTTTGAGATAAGTCCGATTATTTTGACTGAATCGTCATAGGGAATGACTTCTGTTAATATATCGCTATGCTCAGAAAGACGGACATCAATATCATCCGTGAGGACACTGATATCAAGACACCCTGTTAATAGGACTATAAAACACGTTAAGTATAAGAGTTTTTTCATAGGAGTAGTCTCCTTAAACATGAGTTAGTTAAAATATTCGAGTTAATTATTATCTATCCACTTCCATTTTAACAATAAATCGTTCTATATACAACTCTCAAGTAGTATGGGTTAGCTATTAGTACATTTAGTATATTTATGATATTATAAACATATTCTTTATAAACTACTTATCTACTGATGGAGGTAAGATATGAAACTTGCTAAAACTAAAAATCTAATAGGTTTAATTACCGTAGTTTCTTTGGGATTTGTTTTATTACAATTATATTTATTAGATAATTATTATAAAAGTTTAGACATATATAAAAAACAAATTATAAATTACTATCAAGAACAAATTGTAACGACTATATATGAACATAAAAAGCTTTCAAAAATATATTTCGATGAAATTATTAATAAAGAGAATGTTTTAGATATAATGGCAAAGGCAAATACTGCATCGGAAGAAGAGAAAACAATACTTAGAAATGAACTTTATTCTATTATGGAAAATACTTACAATAATGCAAAAGAAAATGATTTTAGACAATTTCAATTTATTTTAAAAGATACTACAAGTTTTTTAAGAATGCATAGACCTGAAGGTTACGGCGATAAGTTAGCTGACTTTAGAGAATCTGTAAAAATTGCATCTGAAAAACAAGAATTTACCGAAGGCTTTGAAGAAGGAAAAACTTATAATGCATATAGATTTGTATACCCATTATTCTATAAAAATGAATTTGTAGGGACTGTTGAAACTAGTATATCATTTCTTGCTATTATAAAATTGGTAGAGGAATTATTTGATCATGAAGGTATATTTATAATTAAGGAGTCTGCAGTAATAGCTAAAGTAGAAAAACATTTAATTTCAAAGTATTATACTAAGAACCTTATTTTTAATGATTATTATAATGATAAAGAAATAACGGATTATAGTAATAAATTTAATTCTATTAATTTAAATCAAATTTTATCTACAGATACTATAATAAATAGAATTAGTAACTTGTTATCTAAAGAAGAACCATTTATGATTAATAATTCTATAGATGATAATGAATATATAAGTACATTTTTACCTATAGAAAATATACAAAAACAACAAGTTGGCTATTTTATTTTTTATGAAAATGATAGTACTTTAATAGAGTTAAAAAATGATGCGACTTTAAGATTTGTGTTTATTACAATATTGTGGCTATTAGTAATGATAATTATTATAAATTATCATTTTTCTAGATTAAAAATAGATAAATTAATAGATAAATTAAATTTCGATAAACTTACTGGAGCATACAATAGAAATAGACTTTTTGAATATATTAACAGAGAAATTGAAGCGAAAAAGAGATATAGTAATAATTTTTCTATTATTATTTATGATATTGATAAATTTAAAAACATAAATGACACTTATGGTCATCACACTGGAGATGTTATTTTAGTAGAAACGACTGCTTGTACAAAAAAACATATTAGAATAGGTGATTATTTGTTTAGAATTGGTGGAGATGAATTTTTAATTATATTACCTAATACGACTTTAAACGAAGCTATTATAGTAGCTGAAAAAATAAGATCACAAATTGAAAAAAAAATATATTCTATTAACAATATAAATACAATTACTCTCAGCTTAGGCGTAGCTGAATACGGTGACGAAGACACTTATGAAGAATTAATTAAAAAAGCCGACAAAATGCTTTATGATGCAAAAGATAGCGGACGAAATAAAGTCTTAGGATAACATAACTTTTATATTGACAAACATTGTTATTAATAGTTGAATTCTGATAGGAGATTTATTATGAATGTAGAGGCATATAACAAAGAACAAATGGTTTTAGTTAGAAAGCTGATTAATAATACGCCGTTTATCTATTATATATTGGATAGAGAATGGCGCTTTCAGTTGTCTGAAGGTCAAGGATTAAGAGTTCTTGGTTTTGTACCAGGGCAACTTGTTGGAGCATCTGCTAAAGAAATGTTTGCTGAAAATAAAGGGGTAATAGATACAATTACTAGTGCCTTTAATGGGGAATCAACAATTAGTTTAACCCATGTAGAGGGTATATCTTATGATACTTATTTCTATCCTTTTTTTGACAAAGATGGAACTGTTGAATCTTTGACTTGTATTTCCTTAGATGTAACAAGGAGAATTAAAGCTCAAAGAGAACTTGAAGAATTGAATATGACGCTAGAACATAGAGTCGAAGAGAGAACTAAAGAACTACAACAATCTAATGAAGAACTACAAGCTATTAACGTACAACTAATTGATAACAATAATCGTATAAAATCAATACAAAATCAGTTAGTAGAATCTGAGAAAATGGCAGCTCTTGGAAACTTAGTTGCTGGAGTTGCTCATGAAGTAAATACTCCACTTGGAGTAAGTATTACTGCGGCTACTCATTTAACTGAAGTGGCTACTAATATTAAATCGATGCAATCTAGAGGTGAAGATACGAAAGAGGAATTTGAGTATTTTTATGAAGACTTAATAATGGCTACGAATATAATAGAAAAAAATCTTACAAGAGCAGGTAGTTTGATACAAAGTTTCAAACAATTATCAATAGATCAAACAAATGAAGAAATTAGAGTATTTAATGTTAAAGACTATATGGATGAAATTTTATTATCTCTAAGTCCAAGTTACAAAAAAGCTGATTTGAACGCTCCCGCCACCTATAGAGGTGGGGGATTCTAAGGAAGATTGCAATTAT